>NZ_JBHWUR010000075.1:0-36237 GCF_042737755.1 Streptomyces sp. NPDC059994 | reverse complement strand
CACATCCACGTTACGGAGAGCTCTTCCGGCCTGGGTGAAGCCGGTGCTCAAGCCCCTCATCAGTGGTCCGTCGATGCCTCCGGGCCCGGTGACACCACCCCCCGGATCATCAACAACAAGGGGGGGAAGTCATGCCGGACCCGAAGGCCGGAGGCCCCATTGCGGAGCCACGAAAAAGGTAACGGGGGGGGCCGTACCCTCCGGCAGCCTGTGCGCGCACCGGTGGATGGGCGGGTGCCGCCCCGGCGGGGCCGGGGCGGCTGAGTGGGCGATGCTCTGGCGGGGTCGACGGTGGGGCGCTAGGGGTTGGGGGTGTCGAAGGTGAAGGTCGTGCCGCCTTTGACCCGAAGGGGCTTGTCCTTGGGCCCCTTGATCTTGAAGGCGATCACGTCTTCCCGGTGGGTGTGGTGCTCTTCGCTGTCGTCCTTGAGGCGGTGATGCAGGTAGGGGTTGGTGCAGGTACTGCGGCGGTGGGGCGGGACTGGCCAGCGGCAGGTCCACTGCACCTTGCTGCGCCCATCGGAGGCGGCCGCGTCCGCCTGCGTGGCGTTGGCGGCCGGGCGGTGCGGGGCGGCAAGGTCGACCACCCTGACCACACCGTCACCGACTACGGCCTGCTGGCCTCGCTGCTTGGCCTTGGCCTTGGTCTTCTTACGGGCTGCGGGGGGCTCGGCGACGTCGCGGACCTCCACGAGCTGTCGCGCACCGGTCTGCTGCATGATCTGCCAGACGGTGTAAACGATGCTCGCCCACTCCTGGGCGCTGTTCGGGGACGGGTGCTCGCTGAACGTCTCGCCACTGGGCAGGAGCAGTTCGTTGTGCCAGATGAGCGGCCCGAACAGGTGGGGGTTGCTGCGTGCGAAGGCGGCTTCGGCGTGCGCGGCTTCGCGTACGGTGACGACTTCGCCGTGGGGGCCGACCGCTGCGGGAGCGTTCGGGCTGAGGCCGTGGGTGTCGTTCACGCGTGCCGCGTAGAACGTCATCCATATGCCTTGCAGGTCGGGGGCGATGGGCACGAGGCCGTGCTGTTCGCTGTTCCGCAGCCACGTCAGCGGGCAGTCCTCGCCGAGGAGCTGGGAGTGCTCTTGGCCCCAGGAGGACCAGGAGACGGCCACGATGGGGGTGTGGATTTCGATCGTCCCGCCTCGCTGGTTGGCGAATCGTGCGATGTCCGATCCGATGGGGTCCGCGAAGATCATGAGACCGGTGGGGCTGGGAGCCCGGCTCTCGCTGATCTCCTCGCGGGGTGCTGAGCCTGCGGCGGCCGCCACGGCCAAACCCGTTGTGTTGGGGCCGATGCTGTAGGTCCGGGCCTCGGCCAACCGCTGCGCCTCGGCGGACATGAGAATCCTCGTGGCGAACTCAACGGTGTCGATGCGTTCCGGATGGAGCGCCGGGGTCGGCAGGAGAGTCCAGTTGCCTGCTTGGATCGCGCTGCCCAGGTGCAGCGCGGTCAGGTTGGTGCGGGTGTAGACCTCCTGGCGACGCTGCCAGTCAAGGACTGCACTTGGGTGGGGGGCGTTCCAGCGAATCGGGGCATGCGAGGGCATGGCGAAGTCCTTCAGCGGATGGGAGTCGCCTCACCGAACCGGCTGTGTGCACGAACGCGCCGGAAACTGTCGCGTGCTCGGCACCGGATGCCCAGTTCGGGAGTACCGGGCGAGATGTCGCTCCGGCACCCCAAAAACTAAGGCACATCGCAGGCCATCAAAGGGCCTCTGAACAGCCAATTCTCCGCACACTCCGGACAGTTGGAGACTTGGGTGTGGGCAGGGCTACCCAGCCATGCCTTGCCTGCTGGTTGCCTGACCGGGTGGACCATCAGCGGCCGGTGAGTGTCGACGCACTCGTCCTGAGGCATCAAGAAGCCGCGTGTCCGCAGTGCACGTGCCGGAGCCACGCGGTGACATCCTTGGTGCGTTGCGCCACAGGAGCATGACGTGGCGCTCCGTGAATCCCATCGACCTGATGGCCCTGGTCCGTGCGGACGCCTGGCCCACCGGCGCAAAGGCCGGGCGCACCCGCCAGCGATCTCCACGGCCGGAGGGAACGGAGGGAGGCCACAGGCTGTACAGGTCGTCGGGGTCGGCGACGCCTTCCAGGACGATCAGCCACTGCTGGCGAGCACCTCGATTCGACAAGGCGGTCCGGGTGTCGCCGGGCGAGGTCCGCGACCGCCCGGCACTGCGGCAGATCCTCACCGCCCTGCGCGAGAAGCATCCGCGCGTCCCTGGCGTACGGGAACTCGTGGCAGCCACCCAACTCCGCACCCCGCCGCCCGCATGCCCCATGTCCACCTGCGGGCCGGTTTGGGTCCGTGTCGAACCGTACCGGACCGGGGCGGATCGGATCGGTCCGACACGGACCCACCACGGTCCGCAGACGGACGGGAGCCTTGTGGGATGGGCGCAAGTTGACTGTTACCAATCCTTCGAGAGAGCGCGCCCAAGGGCGCGCAAAGCGGGGCGGCGCCCCGGCACGGGACCCCGGGGCCCTCACCTCCGTGGTCGAGTGCCGCGCCGTACGGCCCGGCGCAGGGGTCCCGTACCGCGTCACCGCGCTGCATCCCTTCACACCCCCTGACCGGCCGCCACCAGCCTGCGGACCGTGAACAACCTGAACAGACGCGCTTCGCGCGGCGACTAAAAAGAGGGGCTCCTCCCGCCCTACGTCACCCACTGCGACGTCGCCACGTACGCCAGCGACGAGGCCGGTGAAAACTTCACCCTGACTCGCTCTGCATGGACCGCAGCCCCACCTGGGCAATGAACGTGCATTCGCCATCAGGAAGTTCGTAGACGCGGCGGCGGTCGGCGCCGCGGAGTTCCGGCGTGGGAGCAGACGCCCCTCACGCGCCGACCAATGGAGAGCCCTCTCCGAGCCTGTGGATCACCGCCACGACACGGGTAAGGTCCGTGGCGTACCCCCAGTTCACACCATCACACGAGGGAGGTGAACGCCGGTGCGACGGATACTCCGCGATATGTGGACCTCCACGATGGGCAGCATTCTCGCCTACGAGATCATCTGGGCCCTCACCCATTTGATCCCCACCCTCACCCCCATACCCGCCTAGTCACACCACCCCCGGCGGGAGAAGGGCCCTCTCCCGCCCCAACCACACCGTCTACGACGGCGCCTCCTACGCCCGCCCCCACACCCACTCCTGCCTCACGGCTCCGCCTCGGCCCGCCGCCGGCCGCGCACGCTGGGCACCACGAGCGAGTACGACCACTGGCGCCGCGCGAGCCCACCCCAGCCGCCGGCTTTTCCCCGATCGGGGCACGGGAAAGAACCGGCGACCCAGTGAGCCGTTGTACCGGGCGGCTACAGGCGTCCTCCCTTCAGCAGAAGGACAAGGACGGTGATCACGGCAGCACCGATACCGAGAGCCTCACCCAGCTGAGGGTCTCGGTAGGCGATGAACACCGCCAGGCCACCCAGTGCGAGAAGCGCAAGGACGGTCAGGCTGATGCCGTCGTCCGGTGGGTTCACGGGGTCTCTCCGGTAGCTCAGGACCCGCCCGCTGCTCCCTGGTCCGGTCCGGCGGGCGGGTCAACTTCGGCCCCTCCCACGGAAAACAGAAGAGGCCCTGACACCCCTTCAGCAGGGAGCAGCGCCTCAGACAGCAAAAGGACCCACTACCCCATAAAGGAGAAGCGGGCCCACCAGACCTATCAACGCCGGCCCAGACGCGGGCCTGTCGCTCTTTCACTCGCCCCTCCTCGTTTCGCATGGCTTGCCGTCGGCCCGAGGAACACCCCGCTGTCATCTCCGTAATCAGCGACCGCACGAAGCGCGCACATCTCAATCAGCAGCCAGGGCGCCCCGGAGAACCGGACGGCCACTCCTGAGAAGCCACCACTGGCAGAGACCCATAAGCCACATCCGGCCCTCCCGGGCCATCAAACAACTTACGGAGTCCCATGGCAGCAACACGGAGACGATCGCCTTCGGCACAGGGCTCGGTCATCGAGGCCTTCCGGTTCTTTCATGGCGCCGCGAGCTCGTGGCGCCGCGCGCGGTGACGCTGCCGGTACAGGGCGGCGACGTCTTCCGGATCTGGGGCGAGATCCGGGTCGGGGTGGTGCGGTCCGGGGCGCCACAGGCGCGGCTGCGGCGTCACGCCTGCGGCAAGGGCGGGCTGGCCGGCGGTGTGGGCGCGCCAGTGGTGTTCCTCTGCGAGGACACGTCGGCGGGTGAAGCGCACCGGCCATATGCCGTAGCGGTGCCGGCCGGTGGGGGCGGGTGCGAAGGTGGTGCGGCCTTCCAGACGGAGCTGGTCGAGGTGGAAGGCCCCGGAGAACAGGCAGTCGGTCAGGTCGGTGTCGGTCAGCACCAGATGCGCGGCGTCCACCCCCTGCGCTGAGACGACCCGTACCCGGCTGGAGTGGCTCGGCTGCGGTCCGGGGCCTGCCAGCAGGGTCTCGCTCACAGCGCTGCCGTTGTAGGTGAAGGGGGTGGGGTGGGCGACGACGGCGACGGGGGCGCTCAGGACCGCGTGGCTGAGGTCCACGTCCGCGTACCGCACCCGCACGGTCGCTGTCGACTCCCATCGTGTCCGCCCACACACCACCTCCCCGGCTGCTATCTCCAGTGTTTCACCGGCAGCACAAACACCGCAGACGACAACACCACCCGCCCCGCACACACCAACGGCCCCAACTCCGACACACCTTCAAAGCACACCCCGGAAAACCTGGCGCCGCCGGTGAACTGCGCCCCGTGGAACCAGGCGGGGCCGGTGAACTGCGCACTGTTGAACCAGGCGATGCCGGTGAACTGCGCCTCGCCGAACACGGCGGGGCCGGTGAACTGCGCACTGTCGAACCTGGCGGGGCCGAGGTGGGGTTGGCTGGTGGAGGGGTCGGTGAGGGCGTGGAGGAGGGCTGCCAGCAGATCTTGGGTGAAGGGGGTGCCGCGGTGGTCGATGTCGGCGCCGGGGGTCAGGCTGGTCAGGTAGGTGGTGCGGTCGGTGTCGCGCAGGTGGGCCAGGCATGCGGTGTGGCCGGGCACGTGGATGCCGCGGCAGCCGACCGGATCAGTAGAGGGGTCGGTACCGGGCTCGTGGTACCCGCAATGCGGCCAGGGCGGCGCCGCAGGGATGGGGGGCGGGGGCGGGCTCATCGCGGGCGGCTCCACAGATAGCGGCCGGTACCTGGCTTGTTCTGGCAAGACGCACGGTGGTGTGCGACTAGTTCCCGCCGCGCTGACAGCGCGTGTACGGCCGTCGCTTCAGGGCGGAAAGGCGCACCACTGGGGCGCGCGAAGCACCCGGAAGCTCTCCGTGAAGCTTCTGCCGCGCCACTGCGGCGTCGGCGGCAGGGATGGCCTGGTGCTCGCCTTAACCGCCAACGAAACAGCCATACAGGCTCGCTCAGGGTTCAGGGGCGGGTTCTGAGTCCGGTCCGAGGACGAGGGCTATGGCCCGCCGGGGGTCTTAGGGGGTTGCGGGGGCAGGTGGGAGGATCTCGTCGATGAGCCGTTGCTGATCTGCGGGGAGCTGTCCTGTGGTCTGTTTCATGCGGGTTTTGCACCACCACGGGCCGATCATGACGCGTTCCCCGTCAACGTCGATCCCTTCCCGGGCCCCAGGCGGGCGGCCATGGCGCTCGACGAAGGCGCGCAGTAGTTCGGCGCTCTGTGTGAAGGTGCGCCGTCGGCGGGTGCTGGTCTGTGCGGGTGGCTGCTTTGTGGTTCGCGGGCTGTGGTCGGGGGCAACGCCGAGGCGGGTGAGCAGTGTGCGCTGGTCTGGGTCGAGGTTGTCCCAGGCGGTGTGCTGGCGGTGGAGCCAGCTGCCGATCTTTGCCCCGCCGACCACGAGGTCGCGGTGCAGGATGGAGGGATGGTGGCCGTCGGCGAGATGACTCTGGAGCAGGTGGTACTTGCGGTGCCAGTCGGGGCCGTGCGGGAGCAGCCAGTTGGCGTCGAGGGCGGTGAGTTGGGTGGCGCGTTCGGGGGTGAGGCGGCCTTTGCGGGCGAGGGCGCGCTGGTCGACGAGGAACTGGCCGCCCGGTGTGGTGGCGGGGATGGCGAGGTGGTTGTGGAGCGTGTGAAAGGCCTCGACGTCTGCCATGTGGTCGTGCCAGGCGGCTTCGCTGTCGTCCCAGACCATGCCGAGGGCTTCGAGTTCGGCGGTCCACTTGGTGTCGAGGGCGCCTTGCTGGTAGGCCGTGCGCTGGCCGGTGATGAAGGCGCCGAGGCGGTGGCCGTAGGCGTCCTCGTAGTTGGTCGGAACCCTCAGGTGGCCGTGTTCCTTGTGATAGCGGGTGGCGGCCGCGAGGCCGGCGCGGCGGGGCTCGGACAGCACGGCGCCGTCGGCGGGCCAGGCCAGCAGGTCCATCGCCTGGGCGATGCGGTCGGGGGCGAGGGTGAAGTCGAACCGGAAGCGCCGGGCAATCAGTTGGTGGGTGTCGCGGTCCAAGCGGTGCTTGCTGTTCTTGCGCGGGGCGCGGGCGGCGATCGACTGATCGTGATGGCGCAGGGCCGCGGTGACCAGCCACAGGGCTTCGAACGGGGTGCCGAGCAGATCCGTGGGGTCGGCTGAGGGCGGGATGTAGGCGGGGATGACCAGGCTCGCCGTTTTGGTGGCGGTGGTGGGGGGTTTGCGCAGGGCGCGGCCCAGGGCCTGGACGATGCGGCGCACGCTCGCGGTGCGGTCCGCGAAGACGACGGCGTCCACGGCCGGCAGGTCGACTCCTTCGCCCAGGACCTGCGCGTTGGTGAGTACTGCCCGCTCGGCTGTGGCGAAGCGGGTGAGGATCTGGTGGCGCTGCTTGGCCGTGTGGGTGCCGTTGACCGACTGCACGATGAGGTCGCCGGCCCAGTCGGGGCGCTCGCTGTCGGGGAGGGTGCGAAGGGTGTGGCCGATTTGGCGGGCGAAGTCCGCTGCGTCCGCGACCTGCTGGAAGAAGACGATCACATCGTGGAGATCGTGTTCGCGCATCGCCTTGAGGACCCCCAGGTGCAGCGCGGTCGTGCGGCGGGCGCTCGGGCCGAAACCGGTCTGGAGGTCCGGGTCGGTGAGGATGGTGCGCAGGTCGGTGTCGGTGATCGTGGGCACGAGGAGCTGGTAGTCGGCCAGGACCCCGTCCTCGATCGCGGTCGCATGGGAGTACGTGTGGAGGCGGGGGCCGAAGGTCTGTACCTGGTCCATGGAGGCGATCAGGGACGGTGCCTCCCATGGGGGTGCGGTGGCCGCGGTCCGCTTGGGCTGCGGGCGCGTGCCGGGTGCCTCGGTCAGCCGGGGTGCCTCCCACTCATAGGGGGTCGCGGTCAGATACAGGCGCCGCTCGGCCCGGATACGGGCATTGTCGTGGATCATGGTCCACTGCTTGTCCCAGGACCCGGCCGTCCTGTGCGCCTCATCCACAATCAGCAGATCGAAGAGGGGGGCGGTGAAAGAGGAGCGCAGGCTCTCCTCGATCCGGGGCAGCGAGTCCAGCGTGACGAACACCGTCGCCTTCTTGTGACGGGTGAGCCAGTAGGCCAGGTACTCCCCCGAGTTCGTGGACACCGCCCCCGCCCCGGCCAACAGCGGATGCCTCTCCGCCCGCAACGAGGACACCGCCATCAACGGCTCACGCCGCCCATCCGCACGCGCCGCAGCCGCCCACTGACCGATCAAATCCAAAGACGGCACGGCGATCAGGAGATGAGCGGCGTCCAGGGCTTCGGCGGTGCGCAGCGCGATGAGGGTCTTGCCGGTGCCGCACGCGGAGACCATGTGCCCGCGCGTGCCCGGCTTCTTCAGATGCCGTACCGCGCTGTCGACCGCCGCCTGCTGGTCCTGGCGCAGCACACGACGAACAGAGGTGCGGGACGACGTGGTGGAGGGGGACGGCATCGCGGCAGAGGTCCTCGGTGTACGGCAGGGAGCGGGCAGGGGCTTGTGGGTCTTCATCCTCCCGCAGTCACACCACCCCGCGCAGGTCACCGGTGGGATCCGGCCCGCGGCGCCGACGACGGGCCCCAGCGTGGGGCTTGGAGGCATCACGGGCAGCCTCGGCTCACGGCAACCCGGGCACGCCCCGTTCTCCATTCGATGCCCCCGCGCGGGGCGCCCCCGGCCCAGGCGCCCGCTGGTGCAGTGCCGATCGTGGCAGCGCATCGGCGGGCAGCCCTCACTCCCCGAAGAGGGAGAGCTGGCCACCGCCAGCCTTGGCAGCCGAAGGCCGTCGCCGGGCGGCAACGACCGTCGCCGGGCGGACACTCCAGCGTTCGGGCCGCAGGATGGTCCGCCCGGGAATCGGCGTCACTGTGCCGGCGAGGCGGTCCAGCAGCCAGCCAGCACGCGATCGGGATGGCGGCGATGGATCGACGCGTCCCCGCGCACCAGGCTGCAGGGGACCGTGCCTGCCTGATCCCGCCTCAGGCTGCTGGCGGCAGTTCCGCCCGCATCTCCTCGACAAGGCTTGCGGAGACGTCTGCGCCCGGCGCGACCTCGACGACGCGCACCACGGCGTTGTCGCCCTCCAGCTGGTGCTTGCGGTCCTCGGCCGCAGTCGCCGAGTACGACACGGCGGACGAGCGGACCTTGCCGTCACTGTCCCGCCACACCACTTTGAAGTTCCGCATCTGCATTCCTGTGATCATCACTGTCCACCGCAACCGTGGCTCGAACGTGTGATCCCATTATGGTGGGCGGGTCTGACATCCCGGCCCCGCCGAGGCAGGCCGGCCCCGGACGGAGCCGACGTACGGGGAGCGGCCGTACCGGGGCGAAGGCTTGTCGCCTGGCTGGGCGGACAGCACGCGCGATGGGACGAATTCCGCAAGAAGCTTTCATCTCCGCGCCCGCGAACACGGGCTTGCCCTGGGCGGGCAGGCGGGAAGTGGCAGCGAAATCCCTCACGCTAGTGGAATGTTTGCGCATTCCCGCCACGGGCTGCTTACACCTCCGATAGCGTCCCCTGCGTACGTGACCAGGCTGAGGAGTTCCGGCCTTGTGTCGCCCCTGCGTTGAGGGGCTGGGCACTTCCTTCGGGGAGTGCCCAGCCCTCCTTCCCCGGGGCGACACACAGGAGCTCCACGTCCCCAGGAAAAGGGGGTCCAGTCATGGACACGTCACATGTTCAGAACGCGTTAGACCCACGTGAGCAGGAAGGATCGAGGCTGCGCCGGCTACTTCTGCGCGCGCAGCGGTGGCTGTCACGGCTGCGCCAGGAGCATGACTGGGCGCAGCGGCTGAAGGTCCTGCTCGACCTGGCCGAGAGCATCGCGCGGCTGGTCGTCCTGCTGTGGGTCCTGACGCACTGAGCAACCAAGACGCCGTCCGGGGCAATTGGAGTGCCCCGGGCGGCTTCTTGATGATTACTGCACCCGACGAGATCTTTTTACCGAGCCGCACATCAAACCGGTTCATACATTCGCGAACTCAACGAACCGTCATCACCAATATATTCGGCAACGGTTTATCTCACCCAGTACAGCGTCGCAGTAATCTTCCAACAACGACTATACAGAAAACTATTGGTGCGACGCAGGGTCTTCGCGAGGACGAACCGGGATTGCAGCACTCGAAAGTCCGCGAGCGACGAGCTTCTCGCAGGTAGAGCGCGCGGACCGGCGATGCGGCGGCGCCCGGTGGGACCGCGGGCGGGCCGCCGGCCGCCGGGGAAGGCGATCCGACGCCCTGATGCCGCCCGGCATATGGGGCTCCTGGGCACAAAAAGATCGTCACCCATTCGAGTGAGGGGCAGGGAAACTCTCCGCCTGCATCCGAGACCAACCGCCAGACCTTGCCGACAGCGGCATCACCTTGCCCTACGAGCAGCTCGACGCGGTGCTGCGCAAGGACCCTCACCTACTGAGATCAGTAGGTGGTCACAGTCCGCCCCTCCCGACGACGCCCACGGCAGCTCAAGCCCCGCGCCGGTCTGGAGCACGCCGCATCAGCGTGAGGCTTGTCCGGCGCCCGGCGGCGCGCTGACCGATGCGATGACCGATGCCAGTCTGGCGCCCCCGATGGCACGGGGTCGAGAGGAGGCTCAACCGGCATCGCGCGGTGCGGGGGAAGCGGACGATCGAAGGGTGTCATCCGGTGTTGGGGGCGCTGTCTGGGCTTTTGGCTCACACGGTCTGCCCGAGTGGTGTCACGGTCATCCCCTCTGCGGAGCGCCCCGGCCAGCGCCCGGGGGGAGAGCGCCGGCCGGGCCGGGGACCGTGCCGCCGGGAGGGAGCAGAGGGCGGCACGGGGTCAGGAGCGGAAGCAAGCACGCTGGCAGAGCAGGCACATATAGCCCGTGCGCAGCAGCAGCTTCATTGCGTCCGGGTCCTGGTGGATCTGGCACAGCCACGACAGCTCGGAGTCCTCCGGAAGATCCCGTTTCAAGAACCTCCGGGCCGTCGCGCGGGCGCTCCCGTCGCCTGAACCCGGGGTGCTACTGGTCATCTCCGTTGCCGTTCTCGTCGGGCCCCGGCTCCGGCTCGGAGGCGCTGATGATCTCTTCGCCCGCCACGGCGTAGCCGTTGATTTCGTCCCTGCCCATAGTGGGCCTCCTTCGGTATCAACACACGGAGTTGTGCCGAACTGCCCACCCCAAAGCCTTAAGTCCCCACTGAGCCCCCAAAGGGTGGGCCGTGCCCCCGTTCCGGCGGAACGGACCTCAACCGTGCACCGGAACGGGGTGCTGAACCCGCTCCCTGGCCGGGACGGATCACGCACCCATGCGGCGTGACCTCACCAGGGAGCGGGAGTCGGGGCGGGCGCGATCTATGACGCGCATGCCGGACAGCTCGCAGAGACCGTAGGGGCGGTGGCTCCGGTCGTGGTCGGCGAGGCGGTTGCGGCTGTCGACGTACACGAGCCGCCAGCACCGCGCCCCCAGGCAGCGGACGGTGACGCAGCGGCCGGACCAGGCATCGCGGGCCACCTGGTGGTGGTAGCCCAGATCATCGGGGCTGGGAGTGATCACGATGCAGCGGGCCATGCTGTCCCCGCCCGGCTCTTGCTGCGCCGCTTCACGTCTCGGCCCGCGCGTGCTCGATGCTCTCCTCGCCGGCTTCCCGCTGCCCGGCGGCACGCTCCAGCCGGTTGGCCTGGGCGCGGCGGTCCTGCTCCTGACTGCTGTTCAGCACCACACACGCCATGTCCTCCACCTTGCGCACGAACAGGGCGTGCCCGGTCTCCGCCGTGTGCTCGATGATCGCGACGCCCCCGGCGTCCAGGTCGCTGGTCGCGTCCAGCTCCCACCCGCAGCCCTCGCCCGACATGCAGCGGGCCGTCAGGGTCACCTCGCTGTCCGGGTGCCGCAGCACCTTGTAGACGACGCCCCGCAGGGTGCTTCTGACGCTCACCGGGCCGCCTCCCCGCCGGGCCACCCCTGGTGGTCGGGGTGGCGGGCGAGCTCTCCGTTCGCCCGCCGCACCCGCCGCCTCTCCCGGTCCTCGCGGGCTACCTCACGCTCAGCACGCCACGCGTCGCACGGATCACAGCCCGGGGCACCCTCCGGCTCCAGGCCGTAGCTCGCATCCAGCACACCCATGACCGGCGGTCCGTACCTCGGCCCCGAGGGCGGCCCCGGGGGGAGGTGGCGTAACACTCCAGCCGCGAGAGCTACACGTTCGAGAGGCCACTCCGCCTGCACCGGAGTGGCCTCTCGAACATAAGGACAGCGGGATCAGACGTGGACCACCGGGCGGGGCTCGGCGGTGGTGTGCTGGCCGACTTCGCGGGGCGCGGGCTTGCGCAGGCCGAGGACGGTCAGGGCGGTGAGGGCGATGCCGGCGACTGCGATGAGGACCGCCTTGCGCAGGCCGTCGGTGGTCGCCGAGCGGAGCGCTTCGCCGGTGAGGCCGTCGAGGCCGGAGTTGGCGACCGCGACGAGGAGTGCGAGGCCGACCGCGCCGCCGATCTGCTGGCTGGTCGACGCGACGCCGGAGGCGATGCCCTGCTCCTCGGCCGGCACGCCGAGCGCTGCGGCGCCGAACATCAGGGTGTAGCCGGCGCCCTGGCCGATGCCCAGCACGATCAGGCCCGGCACCAGGGCGAGGTAGGACGCCCCGGTCGACATGGTCAGGGCGACCACCACGGTGCCGGCACCGCCCACGGCCAGCGCCGCGATCATGACCGGCCGGATGCCGTACTCGGTGGCGAGGCGACCGGCGGTCTGCGCGCCGGCGGCGATGGCGGCCATCGGGACGAGGAAGGCGAGGCCGGTGGTCATCGGGCCGTACCCGTGCACGCTCTGGAAGTAGACGGTGAGGAAGTACAGCAGGGTGCCGAAGGTGCCCATGTAGAGGAACGTGATGACGCTGCCGACCGCCAGGTTGCGGTTGCGGAACAGCTCCAGCGGGAGCAGTGGGTGGGTGCTGCGCATTTCGACCGTGATGAACGCGGTGAGCAGCAGTACGCCGGAGAGTGCCGCGCCGAGCACGAGCGGGGAGGTCCAGCCGGACTCGGGGCCCTGCACGAGCGTGAAGACCAGCGCGGTGATGCCGACCGTGGAGGTGAGCGCGCCCGCCAGGTCGAACGAGGGGCGGTCGCCGGTGCGCGGCGCATCGGGGGCGATCAGCTTGAAGGCGAGCAGCGCGGCCACGCCGGCGAGGGGGACGTTGACGTAGAAGACCGACTCCCAGCCGAACGTGTCGGTGAGCACGCCCCCGAGGAGGGAGCCGAGGATCATCCCGCTGCCGCCCGCGGTGCCCCACACGGCGAACGCCCGGTTGCGCTCCTTGCCTTCGGCGAAGCTGGTGGACACCAGCGTCAGGGTCGCGGGGAAGAGGAAGGCGCCGCCGATGCCCTGCACGGCGCGCGCCGCGATGAGCGTCCCGGGGTCGGTGGCCAGGCCGCCGAGCAGCGAGGACCCGGCATAGAGGGCCAGGCCGAGCGCGAACATCCGGCGCGGCCCGAACAGGTCGCTCGCCCGGCCGCCGAGCAGCAGGAACCCGCCGAAGGCGACCGCGTAGGCGCTGATCACCCACTGCAGGCTCTGCGCGGAGAAGCCGAGTCCGGAGCCGATCTCCGGGAGTGCGACGTAGACGATGTTGTAGTCGATGGAGATGACCAGCTGGGCGAACGCCAGCAGGGCCAGGGTCAGTCCCAGACGGCGGTGCGGTGGTGTCGTGGTGCGCTCGGGCGCGGTTTCGGGCATGGCGGAGCCAACTCTCTGGGCGTGTAAGGGGTCTGTCAGCGTGAGCATGCGAGGGGGGAAACGGGGCGGGGCTGGTGGGGCCGGCGGAGTTGCTCAGCTGCCGGTGCCGTACGCGGCGGCCTCGGCCAGCGAGGCCTGCCACACCGGGCTTTCGAAGTAGTGGTTGTCGTACGTCTGCGAGCTGTCCTTGATCTCCTGGACGGTCGCCTCGCCGCGGTACACGCGCTCCAGCAGCCGGTAGTAGTCGAAGCGGTTCAGGCCCGGTGTGAAGACGACGAGCAGCTCGGCGGTGCTGCCCGGCGCGGGCGCGAAGGCGTGCGGCACCGTGGGCGGCACGGTGAGGAAGTCGCCCTTCTCCAGCGTCAGTACCTCGTCCTGGACGAGGATACGCATCGTGCCGTCGAGCACGAGGAACATCTCCGTCGCCTTCGTGTGGAAGTGCGCGGGGGCGCCCGGCGAGCCCTTCTCGAACGTGGCCTTGTTGGCGGTGAGCGCGCCGCCCGTGTCGCCCGCGTCGGCCAGCAGGGTGATCAGGCTGGTGGCGCCGTCCTGCAGGGACTCGGCCTGCTCGGCGCGGACCAGGACGGGACGCTGGGGCTGGGACTGGATGTGGGGCTGGGTGTGGGCGGTCATCGGACTTCTCCTCATGGCGTGGTCATGACGGGGCGGGGCCGCACAGCCGATCAGCGGCCGACGCAACCTATTTAGTTGCCGTGAGGAATATCCTCGCGGCAGCCAATTTTCTACCGGCAAGATCGTCCGCACGTCAACTATCCGCGCAGCAAATATTTGGGGCTAGGATGAGAGGCATGGATGCCGATGTCTTCGACGACCCCCGCCTGACCGTGACCGGCCTGTTCTTCGAGGCCCACGAAGGGCTGATCGCGAAGCTGGCACCGACCATGGCCAAAGCGGGGCTCTCCCCCCTGGACTTCGGCGCCCTGATGCGGCTGACCCGCTCACCGGGAGGGCGGCTGCGGATGACCGATCTGGCCGCCCAGCTGTTCCTGTCCACCAGCGGCGTCACCCGGGTCGTCGACCGCCTGCAACGCGGCGACCTGGTACGCCGCGAATCAAGCCCCGACGACCGCCGCAGCACCTACGCCGTCCTCACCACCGAAGGCACCACCCGACTGCGCGGAGTGCTCGCCGACCACCTCGACGACATCGAGCGCTGGTTCACCAGCCTCTACACCCCCGGAGAACTCCACCACCTCGTCACCGACCTGCGGACCCTGCGCGACGCCGTCCACCCCAACGCGGCGAAGAACACCGCACCTCCGCCGACCACCTCAGCGTGAGACCAGGCAAGCCCCACGCCGGCGCACGACTACCAGTGCGCTGCGGCTTGCCCCGGCCGACGGCAGATGATGATCTGTTCAGGTCAAAGCGGTCGGCGAGCCCACAGGGGGATGCGGAAATGATCGAGGTTGGGCGCGACGGGGCCTTCAACGTCAACTGCGTTGGGGTGGATCGTCTGCCGTTCCCGCTGAGTTTCACTGTTCGTGAAACCGGCAGTTCATGGCAGATCGATGCTTCGGCGGCCCAAGCCGACGAGTTGGTCGACATACTCGCGCGCTCGGCGAACGACACGTTCCTCGTCGTGGACCTCGCGACGAACAGCTTCCTGGACGAGGACTTCCAACAGTGGCGGCCGTCGTTGATCGCCGCGGAACAGGGAACCGACTTCACCGCTCACCCGATCGGGGCGTGGGCTTCTGACGCCCCGGGACTCGGTGAGGAGATCCTGGTGATGCGCCGCGACAGTCTGCCCCGGTTCCTGGACGGCAGTTGGTACCCGTACGAGCTGTCTCTCATCGACGTACCGATGGCGCCGCCCCCGGCCCAGCTCGACGAGATCGCACTGGCCATCGGAACAACCGCCTTCGACGAGCCGCTCCTCCCCCGCATCGAGGGCTCGCGCCTCTGGTATTCCGGGCACGACGACTGCTACCTGACGATCGAGTCGACCGATCCCACCATGCCCGCACTGGTCCTGAGCCGTTTGCTGGCCCTGCTGGCCGGCTCCGCACTCGTCAACGCCGGTGAAACTCCATCAGTGACGATCCCCGAACCGGACACCGCGACGACAGGCCGACTGATCCGCGAACACCCCCACTGGATGGGAGCCGTTGAGGCCACATCAGCAACCCTGGCGACCATCCGCCTGTCCGCTCTGCCGCAACCATGGCGACTCGGCCAACAACCACCGGCGCATGCCGACCACATAGCAACACTCGACCTGACCCGAGGCACCTGGCACATCACCCCCGCCGACACACAGCGCTCTCTGTCGACGATCACGGTTGCGTGAACGTCTCGACGATCGCCGGAAACAGGTAAGAACGGCACCGTTGACACGGAGTTGGTCAAAGGCAAGCGGGCTCGGCGATGACGCGTCGCCAGGCACGGTTCATGCGCCCGCGGCGTCCTCGCCCTCCCAGCGCAGCAGGTCGCCCGGCTGGCACTCCAGCACCTCGCAGAGCGCGGCGAGCGTCGTGAAGCGCACGGCCTTGGCGCGGCCGTTCTTGAGTACCGCCAGGTTGGCGGGCGTGATCCCTATGCGGTCCGCGAGCTCGCCCACCGACATCTTGCGTTTGGCCAGCATCACGTCGATGTCGACGGCGATCGCCATCAGATCACCTCGTCCAGCTCGGCCTGCATCTGCGCCGCTTCGACATCGCGGGCGACGGCCTGGGCGAGCAGCATCCGCAGCACCAGCACGATGAGCGCGACTCCCAGGACGGCCACGCCGATCCCGCCCATGATGAGGGTGACGCCCGGATCGTCCCGCTGGCCCGGCGCGTTCACGGCCGCGACCGCGAACCACACCAGAGCAGCCGCCACGATCGCGCCGATCACCCCGTCCACGTACCGGAAAGCGGCGTGGGAGAACACAGTCCCGCGCCGCACCATCGTCACCAGCCGCCACACACAGACCAGCGCCACCTGAACCGCCCCGATACCCAGCACCGTGAGCACACGCAGCGCGGCCAGTGGGAGCGACCCGTCCTCCGGGTCGCTCCCACTGACCAACGCCCACACCATCAACGCCTGTACGAACACCGTGCCCGTGAGCACCACCACGAGCACGGCACGCAGCGCGCGCACTGTCAGCTTTCCCACGACCCACCCTTCCATCGAGTTGCGATGGAAATCTATCGAATCTCGATAGATAGGGCAAGGGTGGGAGCAGAGGGCAGGGGCGGCGGTCTTGCATCATGACGCCGTGCCGCCCCCCTCTCGCAGCATGGCGCGATGCGAAGGTTTTCGATCTTGCCGAAGCCGCCCTCGCTCAGCCGCACGTCGGACGCCATCCGACTACGCCGAGACCTTGCAGGTGAAGGGCAGCCTGCGTCCGGGCGTCGGTCGGGCCCATTGCGGGGTCGTCTTCGTCGCCGAAGAGGCAGACGCTCGCCGTGCAGTGGACCCAGCCGCACGATGCCGCACCTCGACATCGAAGGCGCCGTCGCCCGCCGACCCTACGGCGCCCGTCGCTGTACCCTCCGCATCCGCGCCCGCCCCCGCGACCTGGGCTGTGACCTGTAGCGAACAGACCACATCACCCTTGGCCGCCGGGGTCCACCGGGTGGGCCGGTGAACGAAGTACCCCCACACCGCCCCCGCAAGCCCCCCTGCCACCGGGACATTCCCCTCGAAAGACCCTTCGGTTATGTACGTCGCACCTGACGTCGTCGACGGACGACCAGAACGCCAACAGACCTGATCCATCCGCAACTTGTCCGCGCCCCTACGGTGTCCCGCATAACCCGACAACGCCTTCTGGACCCTCCCGCCCGACCGTATGGTGCGCGGCTCCATGGGACACTGCAACATCACCGTCCTCCTCCCGCCGTTCGACGTGGACGCGCGCACGCTTCCCGTCAACTCCCCTGTCCGGGGCTGCCGAGTTCGCCGCTTCGTCCGGCACTGTCGACGAGGTCCTGGAGGAGATAGGGCCGCGGTCCGTCCTCGACGTGCCCTAGCCGCACACCCGGGCCGACCTCGATGTCATCCAGGCCGCCGCCTGGGGACACATCCTCGGTTTCAGTGATCCGGCGCTGGCCGACAACGGCACCGACACCCTCTACCTGGGTGGCGGCAGGGCAAACGCCACCGGCGGTGACACCCCCACCCCGAACTCCACGCACACGGGCAAGCCCGGCCCGACCCCGACCGACAAGCCCACCAGCGACCCGAGCAAGCCGGCCCCCGGCGAGCCGGGCGCCAGGCCGAAGCCCCCGGGCGGAAACCTCGCCCACACGGGATCCGACACCCCTGTCGGCCTGATCGCCTCCACCGCGGCGGCCCTGGTCGCTGCGGGCGGCGTCCTGGTGTGGCGGATGCGACGCCGCAAGTCTGCGACCGAGTAGCCGTCCCGGCCCGTACGGCACGGCGCCCCCGCCGGACTGTCCGGCGGAGGCGGT
This sequence comes from Streptomyces sp. NPDC059994, assembly GCF_042737755.1. Lineage (NCBI taxonomy): Bacteria > Bacillati > Actinomycetota > Actinomycetes > Kitasatosporales > Streptomycetaceae > Streptomyces > Streptomyces sp. NPDC059994. Next base: position 18,716 of record NZ_JBHWUR010000075.1, on the reverse strand, counting down.
CGTCGATCGTGGTGCCGTGCCCGCAGGACTCTCCACCCGCGTTGCGAACGGGTTGCTGAAGGGTCCGTGTCGGCCCACTCGACGATAGGCTGCCGACGGAAACGGTGTAGGGGACGGTACTCATCCAGCGGGGGCTGCCATGAATTCGACGTCCGAGGGTCGGTTACCGGATCACGATCACCCCACCCCGGCAACCGACTCCACTCCCACCCCCGGCCACAGCCGCACGTACCGAATCCTTCGCGGTGTCCTGGAGTTCCTCGCTGAGCTGATCGGGGAGTTCCTCGCCGAGATCGTCGTCCAGTTGGTGAGTTGTGCGCTGCTCATCGGTGTGGTCTTCGGGTTGTTCTGGGGCTGGGGCCGAAGTCCCGGCCTCACGCTGAGCGCCGTGGCCGTCCTGCTGACCGGCACGGTCGGCACCGTCGCCGCACGCAAGGCCCGTAGCCGTCCGGACCGCCGGTGGCCGTGGCTGGTGGGGTCGTCCGTGCTCACCATCGTCTGCGCTGTGGCCGTGTGGTTCCTCCTCTACGGCAGCAACTGCGGGTGTACGTAGACGAGTTCACTCGGCTGTGGAGGGTTTCTCGCGGCACCGCGCTCACGCCGGATCCGCCGGGTCGGCCCGGCCACACCGGCGGGCGCCCCGCGCGATGCCCGGATCAGGGCGCGGTATGGATCTCCAGTGCCGCGCGGACCGCCGATTCCACTGCTCCCTCGATCCAGGCGGGTTTAAGGGAGGTGTGGTCGCCGGCGAAGTGCAGGGGGCCTTCGGGGGCGGCGATGTCGTGGAACAGTTCGGTGTGCTGGCCGGGCAGGAGGACCGAGGCCTCGCCATAGGCGTAGGGGTCGCGTGCCCAGCTCTGGTTGGCCCCGGCTCCGGTGTAGAAGACCTCGATGCGCTGGCCGTAGATCTCCTGCAGTCCGGCCAGAGCGTGCGGGTAGCGGGCGTCGTCGTCGAACGCGTCCCAGCGCATGGCGTCGTCGGCCCAGGTGCAGGAGGCGAGGACTACCCCGCCGGGGCTGCCTGGCACGGTGTGGGAGGGGTTGAAGGTGAACCGGTTCGGGTTGTCGCTGACCGATCCCCCGCCCAGGCTGCCCACCGCCGCCGGCTGGTCGCGGGTGGCGGAGCGGTAGGCGGCGTAATACGTACGCTGGCTCTCGGACAGGCGCTCGCCGGTGACGGAGCCGTGCCGCCCGAGCAGACTCCCGTCGTCGGGGGTCCGGCCCTTGCGGTAGGAGTCGTACAGGCCGGTCGCGATGGTGTCGAGCTCCCGTCGCCAGTCCGTCTCGGTGAACTCCCACCAGCGGCGGCTGAATTCGAGCACCACCTTGGTGGCGCTGTCGTAGTGGAGTTCGGTGACGGCCCGGCGTTTGCGGGATGGGGGCTGCGGAGAGCTCCTACCAGGCCGGCCGGGGATCCCGGCTGTGATGTGGGGTCTGCTCGGGCAGGCCCGAGCCCGTGTCCGTCCGGCGCAGCAGGCCGGGGCTCGGCGGGGAGTCCTGATTCGGCGGGGCGGGCTCATGGAACCGCTCGGTGTGCGGAAGGCGTACCTCCACCAGTTTGCCGTCCTGGATCATCCACAGGCCGAAGCAGTCGTCTTCCTCATCATGGATCAGGACCTGCACGCTCTCCGGCCTGGGCCACGGCAGCGACTCCAGATGTTCCAGGAATCCGGACCTCGGGCGCATCCGCTCGAACTCCGTGGCCCAGCCATTTCCGAAGGACCCGGGCCACTGGCTCTGTATCTGCACGAATCGGCCCCGCCAAGGGCGTTGCTCGTCGTCGCGGGTGAGCGGCTCCATGACTTCCTCTGCGTCAAGTGCCAGCACGACGACTTCTGCGAATCTGCTCACGCCGCAGTATCACTGCACATCTCGTCTCCGCGGCAACCGCCTTTCCGCGCCGCGAGAACACTGAGCGTGGCGTCGGCGCCCCCAAGGCCGCCTCGGTGCAGCACCACGCAGGATTCAGCAGAATGCCCGCCCTGCCGCGGTCCTGGGGTCTGATGTCCTCCGGGGTCGGGTAGGCGGCTCCTGTCCGGGCCGGAGACGACAGCCTGGTGCCCGGGCTCCTAGGGTCTGTACGCTCACCGGTGTAATTGATGATCATGGAAGAGACATCAAGTGACTGACACCGTGACCGAGTCCGTGACCGCCGATGACCAGGCGGAACCGTCGCTGGAGAGCGCGGCGGTCGAACGGAAGCTCATCGAGCAGCTCGTCGAGCAGGCCCGGAGCAAGGGCCTGCAGCTGACCGGCGAGGGCGGGCTGCTGCAGCAGCTGACCAAGACGGTTCTGGAGTCCGCCCTGGAGGGCGAGATCACCGACCATCTCGGCTATGCCAAGCACGACTCGGCGGGCAAGGACGGCGGCAACTCCCGTAACGGCACCCGGTCCAAGACGGTGCTGACCGGCATCGGCCCGGTCGAGATCGACGTGCCCCGCGACCGGGAAGGCTCCTTCGAGCCGGCCATCGTCAAGAAGCGGCAGCGCCGGCTGACCGGGGTGGACGAGATGGTGCTCTCGCTGTCCGCGAAGGGCCTCACGCACGGGGAGATCTCCGCGCACCTGGCCGAGGTCTACGGCGCGAGCGTGTCCAAGACGACCATCAGCACCATCACCGACAAGGTGATGGACGGCATGGCCGAATGGCAGAACCGGGCGCTCGACCGCGTCTACCCGGTCGTCTTCATCGACGCTATCAACGTCAAGATTCGCGATGGCCAAGTGGCGAACAGGCCGATCTACGTAGCCCTGGCGGTCACCGCCGAGGGGCACCGCGACATCCTCGGCCTGTGGGCCGGGGACGGCGGGGAAGGCGCGAAACACTGGCTGCGAGTGCTTTCCGAGCTCAAGAACAGGGACGTCGAAGACGTCCTCATGCTGGTCTGCGACGGGCTCAAGGGGCTGCCCGACGCAGTCGGCGAGGCCTGGCCGCGAACTGTGGTGCAAACGTGCGTAGTTCACCTTCTGCGGGCGTCGTTCCGTTACGCGGCCCGGCAGGACTGGGACAAGATCGCGAAGGCGCTCAAGCCCATCTACACCGCGCCGAGCGAGGACGCGGCCACCAGCCGGTTCCTGGAATTCGCCGAGATCTGGGGCAAGAAGTACCCGGCGATCGTCCGCCTCTGGGAGACCAGCTGGGCCGAATTCACGCCCTTCCTCCAGTTCGATGCCGAAATACGCCGGATTGTGTGCACGACGAACAGTATCGAGAGCGTCAACGCCCGCATCCGCAAGGCCGTCCGCGCCCGCGGACATTTCCCGACGGAGCAAGCCGCGCTCAAGTGCGTCTACATGGCCGTCATGAGCCTCGACCCGACCGGCGCTGGCCGCAAACGCTGGACCATGCGCTGGAAGGGCGCGATGAACGCCTTCGACCTGGCCTTCGACGGCCGCCTCACCGCAGGCCAACTCTAGCCACACCAACCCCAGTTACACCGTTAGCTTGGCTCTGTCCCGTAATCGGTGGTAACGAAGGGTGACGGTTGTCGTTGGCATGGTGTGCGCGATGTCAATGAGCTTGTGGCGGTGGTGTTTTCAGGGCTGTCGGCCCTGGTCATCGAGGGGGTGACGGGCGAGGGTGAGCTCATCCGGGTGTCGGCGCGGACCCGGGACGATCCGGTGCCGTGCCCCACGTGCAGGACACGAACAGCACGGGTGCACGGGTTTCATGGGCGGGTGCTCGCGGACGTTCCGGTGGACGGACGGCGGATCGTCGTCTCGGTGCGGGTCCGCCGCCTGGTGTGCCCGGTTCTCGGCTGCCCGCGGCAGACGTTCCGCGAGCAGGTTCCCGGCGTCGTGGAGCGCTACCAGCGCCGCACCAACCGCCTGGCCAACCAACTGAACTCCGTGGTCAAGGAGTTAGCGGGCCGGGCGGGCGCCCGCCTCTGCCGCGTTCTGGCCTGCGCGATCTCCCGCTCGACCGCCCTGCGCATGCTCATGCGCCAGGTGGTGACGCCGCTGCGCGTCCCGCGCGTGCTTGGCGTCGACGACTTCGCACTCAAACGCCGGCACCGCTACGCCACCGTGATCATCGACGCCGAGACCGGCGAGCGGATCGACGTCCTGCCCGACCGCACCGCCCAGACCCTGACCACGTGGCTGCGCGAGCACCCCGGCCCAGTACGTCTGCCGCGACGGCTCCGCCACCTACGCCGAAGCGATCCGCCAAGCCCTCCCCGAAGCGGTACAGGTCAGCGACAGATGGCACCTCTGGTCCAACCTGTGCGGCAAGGTCCTGGCCGAAGTCCGCTCCCACACCGCCTGCTGGGCCACCGCTGTAAACCCCACCCGACCCGGGGGCGTGCGTGAGCAGACCACCCGCGAGCGCTGGCAGCAGGTCCACCATCTGCTCGACCAGGGCGTCGGCCTCCTCGAATGCGCCCGCCGCCTCGATGTCGCCCTGAACACCGTCAAGCGGTACGCCCGCACGAAGGAGCCCACCGGCGACCGCCGCGCACCCCGCTACAAGCCCACACTCGTCGACCCCTACCGCGACCACCTGCGCCGACGCCGAAGCGAAGACCCCGCTGTGCCCGTCACTCACCTCCTTCGCGAGATCAGGGAGCTGGGCTACACCGGCAGCGCCAACCTCCTGGTCCGTTACATCACCCAAGGCCGCGCCGAGGGCGACAAGCCAGTCACCACCCCGCAGCGTTTCGCCCGCCTCCTGCTCACCCGCCCCGAGAACCTGCGCGACAAGGACACCGCACTACTGCGGGAACTCGTCAAGGTCTGCCCCGAGCTGACCGAACTCTCCCGCGTCATCGGTGAGTTCGCTCAGATACTGACCCCAGCGGAGGGCAACGACGCCAAACTCACCGGCTGGATCACCACGGTTCGCACCGTCGACCTGCCCCACCTGCACTCCTTCGCGAACGGCCTCGAACTCGACCGCGCTGCCGTCGACGCCGGCCTCACCTGCCCGTACCACAACGGCCGCACCGAGGGCGTCAACACCCGAACCAAACGGATCATGAGACAGATGCACGGCCGAGCCGGGTTCCCCCTGCTCCGCCACCGCATCCTCCTCCAGTAATCACTACACGGCGCTACCACCGATTACGGGACAGAGCCGTTAGCTTTACAGACCCGCACGAGCCGAACACCCTGGTGAAGATGGCGAGATACCTGCACCAGCGCACAGGCGGCATGATCGGAAGCCTTTCCCACCTCGTTCGGGCCCCGGCCATTTCCGCGATCCTCGACCAGAGTGAACGCATCACGCGGGCCACGATCAAGAACATCCGCATCGACCACAGCAGCGAATCCTCCGGCCATGGCCGTCCCTCGTCCCTGCCCTACGCGGGATGAACGTGTTCCGCCCGGCTCTGATCCGTCCTCTGCCCATCCCTCTGCCGCCGTTTCCCGGCGAGTGCGAGTCGTCTTACTGGTCCAGACTGGCCCCGGCCAACGATGTCCCTCTGGCCCGGCTGCGGGCACCGTCACGCTGGCTGGAACCCCGCCTGACCAGCGTCGATGTCCTCTGCATCCTCAGCGGTCAGACTCGACAACGCCTGGTCCGCACACTCCCTGACCTTCAGACCGACGGCCGCCCTGCGGATCGGCCCGCTGTCCCGGATGACCACATCCTTCGCTGGGCCTGCCGCCGCTGCGTCATCACACGCACCGGCGCGGCCCTTCCCGCCCAGATCTGGGCCCCCGTCCACGACAACGTCTGCATCCGCCACAAACTCTGGGTCGGTCAGCACGTCTACGCGCCCGAGGAACAGCTCGATCTGTCCCGCACCCCCGATGTCGTTCGAGCACAGCACAAGTACTGGCGCCTTCGCCGACATCACGGCCCGGCCCTCATCGACCTCTGCGAGGAACTCACCGCAGGGCTCTGGACAGGCCTCGCCCACCGCCACTACCGGCTCGTCCACCGAGCCGAGACCCTCCACGACCTGGTCCGAGTCAAAGGACCCGAAGTCGAGCCGGACAGGAAGGCGCCCTGGCTGACAGCCGCCGGCTTCCCCGAACGCGTCGCGCTGATCCACATGTTCACGTCTCCCCACTGGAGGGAACTGGCGATGAGCGACGACTTCTACGTCTCCCTCAGCAGCATCGCCCAGTTCCACCAGCGCTTCCCCACCAAGAGCACAATTCGCGGCACCAGCCGCGTCTGGCTCACGAAAACCGTCAAGTCAACGGCCGCGGAGATCGAGTATCGGCTCGGCAACCCCGAGGCCGTGGCCACACTCATCGCCAACCGAGACGCCCCACACCTTCCTCGTCCAACTCAGCTCTGAGCGTCCCTGGTCAACGGCCCGCTCCGGGCGATCAGTTCAGCAGGGTGGCCGTGAACATCTCGCGGCGCTCCGCCAGCCAGGTCTGCATGCGGTCCCAGCGTTCCCATCCACCGCGCTCGGCCAGCGCCTGGAGATAGACGGGGTCGCCGTCAGCCACGCGGCGGGCGACGAAGGCCCGGCAGACCTCGGTGGCCTGTTCGATGACGCCGACCAACTCGGCGCGGTCCCGCGGCGAAAGGCCGTAGCTGTCGGCTAGGATCCGCAGCCGCCCGGGCGCATCCAGCCCGGAGGGGTAGAAGGCGGCTGCAGATGCGGGATCGACCAGGGGCACCCAGTAGCGGGCGGTCATAGCGACGTCCCAGAGAGGACGCCCCGGAGCTGCCAGATCGAAATCGATCAGGGCAGCGGCACGGCCGTCGCGGAAGACGACGTTGTCCGGGCACACGTCGTTGTGGCACAGCATCATTCCCCCCTCCGGATCGGCCAGGTCCCCCGGCCACCCAGCACGGGTGTCGACCTCGACGGCCGCGCTGGTCTCATGCAGGCGCCTCAGCAGGCTCCCCACCGATTCCAGGGCGGTCTTCGTCATCGCCCAGTCCGCGAACGGCGGCAGAGCCACGTCTCCGGGGATGAAGGTGAGCTGTTCACGGCCGTCCTCGGTGAGACCGACAGGGGTCGGCGCTGCGTCGAAGCCGTGCTCCTTTAGGGCAAGGAGATACGCATGCAGGGCGCGAGCGTTGCGCGGCGCCGGGCGCTCCACCAGCGCACCACGGCGGAAGACCGCCCCTGCGTTCGCCATGCCGCCGACCAGCGCCTCGCCCTCAGCCGTCATGACGATCACGCTACCGCCACATCGACCCCACGCGGGCCAGGCCCCGAAATCCGTCGAAAACACCGGCTCTCATACACACGCCACGCAACGAACTGCCCACATACAGGCGGGACATTCTCGGCGAGCGTGTCCCAGACAAGACGAAGCACCCCAGGTCACCGCCTCGCACTACCCACACTTAACTGGGACCGGACAGATGTGTGGTTGACGCTGCCGTCTATGGAAGAACCTACGGGTTTCCGCGGCGAGTTCGGCCTGGTTCCTGGCCCGGTGGGTGTGGGGGTGCAGGAACAGGTTCGCCAGTACAGGAGACACGGGGGATCCTTGCGGAGTCCCACGTTCCCGTTCTAGCTGGGAGCCGTCGGGCATCACGAGCGGGGCAGCGAGCCACCTCTGCACGTACAACTTCACCCAAACGGCGTCGGTATGCGCCTCCACCGCCTTGACCAGCAGGTACCAGGGCACACTGCCAAAGAACTGGGAAATGTCGAACTCGACCACCCAATTACGTTTCCAACAGCGGTTCTGGCACTTCTCCACTGCGTCCAAGGCGGACCGTCCTGCTCGGCTATCTCCTCGTCGAGGGCGATGACCCCCTTCGCGAGACGGGCAACCATGGCGGCGGCCAGCTTCTCGCCCGGCAGGGACGTCTGCTGGCCGACGGCAGCTTCTAGAGCGGCGGAGGCGATGGCTGCGGCGTTCTTGACCTTGCGGTTCCTCAACCAGGTCTCGATGCGCTTGGCGCCGCTGCAGCGGAGCGCCACTGGGGTCTGATAGCCGGTAAGCAGGAGGACGGGACCCCTGTTCGTCAGTGCAAGAGTCCGTTCCAACGCCGGTAAAATTTTCAGGAGTTGCGCTCGGAGTCGGTTGATCTGCCGGGTGCGGTCGCAGACGAGGTCGGTGCGGCGCCCGGTCAAGGTGCGCAGGTCGACGGCAATCTCGTCGCCGGGCCGCAGCAGGCCGAGGTCGTTGCGCATCCGGGCCTGGTCGGCGATGACGAAGGCGTCCTTGGCGTCGGTTTTGCCCTGGCCGCGGTAGCCGGCGGATGCCTGGTGCGCCGCCAGACCGGTGAGGCAAGTCATCGGCTGGCCGTGGCCCAGGAGCAAGCCGATCAACAGGGCCGCGCCGCCGTGATTGATGTCCACCGCCCACAGGACATCCTCGGAGAGCGCGAGCACATCGCCGATGAGCTCCAGCAGGACCGGCTCGTCGTTCAAGACCCGGCGCGACAGGAGGCGCTTGCCCTGAGCATCGATCACCACGCAGTGGTGATGTTCCTTGCCGATGTCCACTCCGGCCCATATCTGGGGCACGGTCACCTCCGCCAGCTCATCGTCATCACATGGCTCCCAGCAGACGACCTCGCCGGCGTTGTCCTACGAAGCGATCAAGTCGCGTATCCCAATTAGCGGTCGAGTCGTCGCGGGGCTCCGGGCGGCCAAGTTCTTTGAGCCATCAAGCGGCGACAAGCTCACAGCCATACCCGGAACCCCTGGGCTTCCCCGATCCTACGAATGATCAGATCCGACCCGCTTGAAAGGTAGGACAAGCTCAGTAGGTGTCTTTGAACTCTTACTGTGAGGCGGCCTCATCAGCAACGGAGACCGAGGCAGATCAGAACAACTTCTTACGGCAGATGCATGACCGGGCCGGCCCTCAGCGCAGCCCCGCCGACGGTCTCCTCCCGGAGGAGGAGGCCGGACCGGGACGCAGGTCCCGGACCAGGGGTGGACAGGACCGGGGTCCTCGTTCCCTTGGGCGATGTGCCGTACCAGGGCGGGTTCCTAGCCTCGGGGCATGCGATCACACGAAGCGGACGATGCTCACCAAGACCCCATGACCACTGTCAGCCCCGCCGCACGCCGCGTCCTGGCCGTAAGTCTCGCCCTCGCCGCCTGTCTCACATCCTCCCCCGTCCTGGCCACGGCCGCCGAGACCGAAGCCCCGGACAGCTCCGGGGCCGGACTGGACCGGTACTACCGCCAGCACCTCGGCTGGGGCAGCTGCATCAAGGGCCCCGACGACACCACGGGCCGCGATCTGGACCAGGCAGGCGTGCAGTGCGCGGACGTGACCGTGCCCCTGGACTACGCAGCCCCCCGGGGGCGCACGATCACCGTGGCGATCTCCCGGCTCAAGGCCACCGACACACGCCACCGCATCGGCGCGATCCTCCTCAACAACGGCGGTCCGGGCGGTCCCGCGCTCCAGTCCCCGCCGCAGGCCCGTGCGTCAATGAAGGAGGTCGGCGCGCGCTACGACATCGTCGGCTTCGACCCGCGCTTCATCGGGCGCAGCACCACGCTGGACTGCGGTTTGCCCGTCGGTATGACCTGGCTGTCCGCCGGGACCGGCCGGGCGGGCTTCGACCGCCAGGTCGCCCTCCAGAAGAGCCTGGCCGACAAGTGCCGGGCCACCGACGCCGCGGTGCTCCCGCACATCACCACCCGCAACACCGCCCGCGACATGGACGTCATCCGCAGCACGCTCGGCGAGCGGAAGATCTCCTTCCTGGGCTACTCGTACGGCACCTACCTGGGCACGGTCTACACGCAGATGTTCCCCGGCCGCCACGACCGGATGGTGCTGGACGGGGCGATCAACCCGAACGACTACCGCCCTCGACTGCTGAAGGGCACCGAGCACGAGAACGAGAAGGCACTGTTCGACTGGGCCGTGTGGGCTGCGGAACACCACGACACCTACGGCCTCGGCCGCAGCCGCGCCGAGGTGCTCGCCACCGTCGACCGCATCGTCGCGGCGGCCGCGCGCGGTCCGCTGACCATCGGCACCGGCACCGATGCCTTCCGGATCGATGACAGCCAGGTGCCGCTCCTCCTCTTCTCAGGCATCGCGGACGACACCGCCCCGGCGCGGGCGTCGTTCGGCGAGCTGCTTTCCGTACTGGCCAAAGCCGGGGAGGGCCGGGCGACGACGGTGCCGCCGGCGCTCGTTCCGGAGCTCCGGTATGTGCTGCGCGGCGAGGGCGAGCCCACCGGCGCGCAGTCCGCCGTCATCTGCGGGGACGTGGCCGCCGCGCGCGATCCCGAGCTCTACTGGCGGGACATCGAGCGCAACCGCACCGCGCACCCGCTGTTCGGCGCTCTGACCAACAACATCAACCCGTGCGCTTTCTGGGACTCGCCGCGCGAAGAGCCCACCCGGGTGCGGCGCGATGCCCCTGCACTGATCGTCGCCGCCACCGGTGACCCGCGTACGACGTACAAGGGAAGCGTCGAACTGCACAAGCAGCTGCCGAGCTCCAGACTGGTCACCCTCGCGGGTGCCAACCGGCACGCCCTCTTCGGGCGCTACGGCAACGCGTGCGTGGACGACCAGGTCAACCAGTACCTGGCTACCGGCAAGCTGCCTGCGAGGGACCGGACCTGCATCAAGCAGGCGGGGTCCAACTATTGATCAGAAACTAAAAGGGTTCTCGTCCAGGACGTAGCGGACGTGCGGGCCGCCGAAGTAGCCGCGGACGATGTGTGGTTGACGCTGCCGTCTATGGAAGAACCTACGGGTTTCCGCGGCGAGTTCGGCCTGGTTCCTGGCCCGGTGGGTGTGGGGCAGGCTGCGTTTGAGGTCGGCGTTGACCAGCTCGTCGGGGTTCAGTTCGGGTGAGTACGAGGGCAGGAAGTGCAGCTCGGTCTCGTCCTTGTGGCCGGCGAGCCAGGCCCGGACGGTCTTCGAGCGGTGGGCCGAGTGCCGGTCGACGATCAGGTGGACCTTCCGGTCGAAGTGCCCGACGGGCCGGGCGAGGAAGCGGCACATGACCTCCGCGTCGAACGACTCGGTGAAGACCATGAAGTGCATCCGGCCCCGGGTGCTGATCGCGGACATCGCGTTCACGGAGAACCGGTTCCCGGCGCGGCGGGCCATGGCAGTCGCGCCCTTGGCGCCCCAGGTGCGGCCGGTGACCTGGTCCGAGCGGATCCCGGCCTGGTCAGCGAAGAGGACTTCGCCGTTCTCCGCCTTCGCCCTGGCCCGGATCACCGGCCAGGTCTCCTCGCGCCAGGCACGGACCGCTTCCGCGTCCTGCTCGACCGCCCGCTTGTCCGGACGCTGGAAGGTCAGCCCCCAGCGCTTGAGGTACTTGCCCACCCCGGGCTCGGTGAAGCGGACCCGGTACAGCTTGAAGATCAGCTCGCCTATCTGCCCCCGCGTCCACAGCTGACCCGAAAGTCCCAGGTCGCAGGGGATGTGATCGAGGACCGCCTGCCGGACGGCGGCCTGCTCGGCCTCAGACAGGACCTGATGCTCACCCACACGACGGCCTCGCGGGAGGGACAGCAGTGCGTCCCGGCCGCCGGCCTGCCACTTCGCCCACCAGTTGTCCACGGCCTTGACCGACACCTTGAACAGGGCGGCAACCTCTACCCGGTCCCGGCCCTCCACCAACGCGGACACCGCCAGCAACCGCACGGCCTCCTGCGCGTCCGGCGACCAGGTCCGTGCATCCCCCACCAGATCACTCACACACCGTCAACGAGCCTGAACCCAAAGCGTTTCGGATCAATAATAGCTGGTGAGGCAGTAGGCGGGACCCGACGGGTCCGTCGCCGTTTGCAGCGTCGGCAGGCCGGCGCCGCCGCACTGGTTGAAGGGTGAGCCGATGGGAAACCCGAGGAGGTTGCCGCCAGCCGCCCCGGTGCCGTAGGTGATGCTGCCCGCCGCCTGTGCACCGTTGTACAGGTTGGAACGGCTGGTGCCGAAGGCTGGGGAGAGGAAGTCACCGGCTCCCCCCGCGCTGGCGGGCGGCAGCAAGCCCCGCTCCCGCGGCGGTAACGTCGCCGCCCCCTCATCAAGCAGGCCTTCGGGAACAGCCGCACATCCATCCAGAAGGCCGTTGAAGACCTTCAGAACGACCCCGCAGTCAGGCGGGCGTGCCGGAACGAATACGTCGACCGCCGCTTGCAGGATCTGCTCGACATCGTGAGCAGCCGACCCGGAAGCACCCGCCGGGGCAGCCCACCGGCTCCCGCCGGAACCAAGGACGCCGCCCACGCGCACTCCCGTACCGGCGGCGACGTGACGAGCGCTCTGGTGCCTGGCCGGGTGGGAGCCCGCCGGGCGCCGGAGCTCACCCCCCTCGGCCCCGCCCCTGTCACCGGCTCCAGTAGTCACGGCGGGGCAGCTGGACCCACACGTCGCAGGGCCCGGTGACCGCGCGCGCATCGGTGAGACGCAGTCCCGCGAACGCACAGGCGTAGGCCACCGCGTGGTACTGGTAGAGATAGGACGCGAGGACTTCCTCGGCGGTGTCGCCCTGGTCGGGTCCGCCGCCGGGGCTCAGGTCCCACCCCTCGATGGCGCCGTCGCGGGCGATGCCGCCCTGACTGCCGCTCTTGGGATTGACATACAGGCCGTAACAAACGGTGCCCGCAGACAGCCGGGTCAGCACGCCGGGCATGTACGGCGCGTAGCCCCAGGGCTGGGTCACCACGCAGCCGCCCGGCACGGACGTGACACCGATGAACGGCAAGATCTCGTCGAGTTCGTACGCGGGCAGGTCCTCCAGCAGCTCCGCGACCAGGCCAGGATCGGCTGGTGTGGCCTGCAGACGGCTCACCGCTTCGGCCGCGCCGATCCCGGCCACACAGGCCAGCCCCGTGCCGTCGTGGTAGAAGCTCCCCAGTGCCTCCACAAGCCGCGCACCCTCCTCAGCCGTGGTGCGCTCGGCTTCGCTCAGGCCGCGTTCACCGGCCGGCAGCGCGAACAGGTCCGGCGTTGGCCCGGCCAGACTCAACCGCCCCGGCGACCAGCCGCTGATCAACTCCCGCCACGGATCAGCCCCGGCAGCAACCAGAGCCAGCGCGTTGTCCGGCTTGCGGGACACGACGGCCTCCCACAGCGCCGTGACCCCGTTCTCCAGCGCGTCCACGTCCGCGACCCGCCCAGCCAGCTCCTCGACCACCTGCGCCGAGCCGAAGACCGCCGCCCGCTGCAGGGGCCGTCCCCCGCTCCACGACTCTGGATCGGCACCCTGCTCAAGACGCCGCCGGATGTCGTCGTGATCCGTCCAGTCCCAGCCCATTCCAGTCCAGCCATCGTCTTGCGCCGTCATCGTGCCCTTCCTGCACCACGCCGAACGAGTCCACACCCACACTCGCACACGGCTTGCCGTAGTCGTGCAGAACGAGGAAGGGGCGCTTGCGCGCGTCAGCGTTATCGGTCATGAAGGCTGAGCCTAGCTAGGCCCGCTGCAGGACTACTGGCCTGGTCAAAGTCAGATGGCAAACGGTCAAGATCACCTGTCAGAGGGCGTTAAGTCCCGTTCCTGATGATGTGGTGTCGCTCGTTCGTGGATGACGGGGCGGTTCCGTCCTCATGCCATGTCGTGTGCATGATGGGGTCGCGGGCATGGAACGGATGCCGTACGCAACCGACTTGTCCGACGAGCAGTGGGTGTTGATCGAGCCGCTGGTCACCGCGTGGAAGCAGGAGCGGGTGGCGCGGTCGGCGACCGGGGACCCGGGCTCCTGCGACCTGCGCGAGGTCGTGAACGCGCTGCTCTACCAGAACCGGACGGGCTGTCAGTGGCGGCTCCTGCCACACGACCTCCCGGCCTGGTCGGCGGTGTTCCACTACTTCACTCTGTGGCGCCAGGACGGTCTTGACCAGCGGATCCAGGAGATCCTGCGCTGCCAGGTGCGGGAGCGGTCCAGACGATTAGAGGACCCGTCCCTGGTGATCATCGACACCCAGTCCGTCCGCGTGGCGGCCGGGGTGCCGAAGGAGACGACGGGACTGGACGCGAACAAGAAGACGCCCGGCAGGAAGCGGGGACTCGCCGTCGACGTCCTGGGCCTGATCATCGGTGTGGTGATCCTCGCCGCGAGCGCCCACGACAACGAGGCCGGCATCGCCCTGCTGGACCAGGCGGCCGAACGATGCGGGATGCGCCTGGAAAAGGTCCTGGTCGACCAGGGCTTCAAAGACGCCGTGATCATCCACGGGGCGGTGAAGGACATCACCGTCGAAGTGGTCCGCCGCAACCCCGACGACGAAGGCAACGGCTTCGTCCCGCAACCCAAGCGGTGGGTGGTCGAGCAGGTCAACGGCACCCTCATGCTGCAGCGGCGCCTGGCCCGCGACTACGACCACCGGCCCGACAACGCGGCCTCCCGCGTCTACTGGGCCTCCACCGCCGGCATGCTCCGCCGCCTCACCACCCCTGCCCCCACCTGGCGGGACGACGTGGAGCTGGCCGCGTGAACGTCCACGAACTCCTGCGGCTGCTGCAGACCGAACACGATGAAACCGCCGCACGAGCCGACCACCTGCGCGAACAGATCGAGCGGCTCACCACCGCCCTCGCCGAGACCGAAGCCCGCCTGGCCGAGCTCACCGCGACCCGCAAGGTCATCGACGGCCTCACCCCGCCCGCCCACGCAACGGCCCCCGCGGAGACCGCCACCGTCTACCAGCGCATCGTGACCACGTTCAGCGAGCACCCAGGGAAAGTGTTCCGCGTCCGCGATCTGCACGAGCACCTCGGCCTGCCCACCGACGAGCCCTCCATCAATGTCACCCGCTCCCGCCTGGGACGACTCGTCCGGCAAGGACTCCTCGAACAACCCGGACGCGGCCGCTACCAGAAACGGACTTAACGCCCTCTCATAGCGCTCGGGCAGTTGAGAACGACACAGAGGGCGAACACCCTGGCCATGATCTTCGAGGGCTTCAGAGAGACCCGCTCGCCCGAGTTTCTGGACGCGATTGAGTACGTTCTCTACCACCTGCGTGACGAGCACCCGACGGCAATCCCGTTCCTAGATCTTCCCGATGTGGCGAAGGCGCACGTGCGTCGGGTCGGCTTGTTCTACGACGACCTGGGGAAACTGGTGGCTTTCGGTGTCGTGGACAAGGACACGATCCTCGGGGCTTACGGGCGCACAATCCACCGTGCTTGGAAGGTCCTCGCGCCCTACGTGTACCAGGAACGAGAAGCCCGCCAGCGGCTTGCCATGATCTACTTCGAGGACATCGCGGAACGCGCCCTGAGAACGACGCCCGAGGACGTCCATCGACGACTGGGCTTGCGGCGTCTACCTCCGGAAGACCTGGACCTGCCATAGCCGACCGGTTCATCAACGGGATCACCTCCACGTTGCCCTCCACGGGCCACGGAGACCGGACAGTCAGGCTTCAAACGCCCCTCACGGCGTGCCGTACGCGGATCGCCGGGAGCCTGGACCGGCACCCGAGCTCAGGTGCCCGCGCCCGGCCATGCGGGCACCGGGGCCGCACGTAATCATGTCTCCCTTCTCCCCCCTCTCCCCATGTCTCTTCGCACGCTCCGTGGAGCGTTGTGCGGGTGCCGTCAGCTCTGCTTCGCTGGCGACCGTCGTACGCTGGAGAAAAGGCGGCCAAAGAGGCTGCTGCAGACGGAAGTTGGCCAGCGTGGAGCACGGGGACGCGGACGCGGAAATAGACGCCATCGATTTTGCCGGGGCCAAAGCCACCCGTGAGGCCATGCGCGCCGGCCTGGCCGGGCAGATCGCCCCGGACGTCGCCGCCGCGCTGGACCGGCCCGGGACCCCGGACTGGCTGCTGGCGCGGCCGCCCCAGCTCGTGGCCAGGCTCAGCGACCTTTCGGGTCCCCTCGACGGCGCGGTACAGGCGCCCGCCAGCTGGGGAATGACGGCGCCGCACAGCGTGGTGGACCTGTACCAGCGGGCCCTGCTGTACGGCAGCGCCGACGAGCAAGCCCGGATGCTGCACGCAGGGCAGCTGGTCTCCGTGTGGGAGCAGCTACGCGCCGTGCTGCCCGAGGCGGTGGTCTTCGTGTGGCAGGACCGGTTTACCGAACTGGGCGGTGACATGAGGTGATCTGGAACGTGGGGCGGGCGGTACGGGATGCGGACATCGTCCTGGCGGCCCTGAACCAGACCGAGACGCCCTTCGCACTCGGCGGCGACCTTGCGCTGCATCTGCACGGGGTGCTGCGCCGCCAGGCCGTCGAGATTACCCTGACCACCCCCGAGGCCTACGATCCCGACCGCGTCACCGCGGTGGCCACCGTCGCGCTGCGCCAGCTCGGCTACGCGGTCCAGGCCGAACAGGGCGCCGAGCAGGGGCTGCTGCGGGCCCTGCACATCGTCTCCCGGGGCAGCGGGGCGCAGGTGGAGCGGCCGCCGGTGCGGCTGGTGATGGCCCGCATGCCGCAGTACACGCCCCCCGTCCTGCTTCAGGGCCTGCCGGTCAGCTCGATGGCCACGTGCACCATCCAGACGCTCCAGCAGGCCATATCCCGCGTGGATGCACGCGACTACATCGACCTCACCCTGCGGGAACAGCACTGGGGACAGACGGCCTTCACCAAGCTCGCGGCGCGGAGCCTGGAGGCAAATGCCCCGGCGGGACCGCAGAGCGAGATCGCCGCGCCCTACCTGGCGGCCCACCGCGCCCTCACGCTCGTCCAGCGTGTCACCCAGCTCCATTTCGCGGCCTACGGCGTCACCGACGGCCAGGCCGAGCAGATCCGCACGCAGGTCCAGGCCATCGCCGGCCGGATCTGGGACGCCCGCCCCCAGCCCCAGAGTTCCACCGGCGGAATGCAGCAGCTCTCCGGCCTGTCCGAGCAGCAGCGGGCCGCACTCGCCGCACGCCTGGCAGAACCGGGAGCCAGCGCCGAACTCCTCGCACGCCTTGCGCCGCCACTCCCCCGCCAGGACACGCCGCACACGCACCGCGCCCGACCTGGAGAGGCGCACCGTCATCAGCCCCCGCCGCCCGCGCAAGGCCCCGGCCCCCGGCCGTGACCCCTGCTGCCCCAACGGCCTCCCCGTGTGAAGTCAGGCGGCCGGAGTACTACGGCACGGCGCAGCGGGAAGCGGGAGCGAGCTCGCCGCCCGCCTTGGTGGACACGGAGCTGCTGAGCCGCCAGCGGGCGCCGAAGGCGGCCTTGTAGGCGCGCTGGCCGGGGTCCGCCGTCGTACGGTCCAGATCCAGTGCGGTGAATCCGGCGGCGGTCAGGTCCTCGGCAAGCACACTCAGCAGGCTGCGCCCGGGGGCGAGGGTGCGGTGGCGGGGATCCATGCCTGCCAGGAGCGAGTAGGCGTGGGTGCCGCGGTGCAGGCACAGCTGCGCGGCGATGGGCTGGCCGTCGAGGTGGAGGCTGGCGATGAACGCGACCGGCGCGCAGGAGGCGAGCACCGCGGGCCAGGGCAGGCGGGGGCCGGCAGCCAGGGCGTCTGCCGGTGGGCGGTCGGCGTTGCGCTGGTGGTTGAGGTGTTCCAGCACGCGGTAGTGGGCCAGGAGTTGCTCGGTGCTGTGGGTGCGGTGGTAGGTGATGCGGTCGCCGAGGGCGTGCAGGGCCCGGCGGCGGCGCTGGTGGTCGCGGCGGGTGGAGCAACCCACCCCCGAGCAGCCCAAATCACGACTCCGCACCCCTATACCTACCCAGCCTTTGAGGAATCCAGCAGTAGTCCATTACGAAAGCCCCGCTGCCCCGCCGTGATCACGACTCCCAAATCCGGCACCCGCACCGGGCAAATCAGCCAGGCGGATCCGCTTTGCATGTCCGCCGCGGCCCTGGCCTACGGGACAGGCGGCGCGATGGCACACCCCTTTTCGCCGCTCCGGCGGCGTGCTGGGTAGGCCCGGCAGACGGTGGGGTCGACGTTGACACCCCAGGTGGTCAGGCCCTTCGCATCCGCCTCGGCTTGGAGCTGGGTGAGGATCCTTGTCCAGGTGCCGTCCCGCTGCCAGCGCCGGAACAGGTCACAGACCCGGTCTCACGGCCCATAAACCATCCACAAGCAGGGGGCTGGGGCGAGACCCTGCAGGTCACCGGACGGATCCGGAGCAACGCAGAGGTTCCACCGATCTTCATACAAGTAACATCCAGGTCATGTCTCTAAGCACCAGGCTGGAAGGTTCGGCCAAAATAGGGCTGGCGCTGCTGGGCGTCGCGGCCCTCGCCACCTCGCTCAACCGGGCAACGCACACCGACGAGGGCGCAGCGAACTGGATCTCGTACTTCACCAATCTCTCCAACCTGCTCGGCGCCGCCGTCTTGCTGGCCGGTGGGCTGGCCCTGTTGCGCGGCACCCGCCCCGTCCCCGACCTGTTGCGCGGCGCCGCCACCCTCAATCTGGTGATCACCGGAGTGGTGTACTGGGCCCTGCTGGCCGGAACCATCGATGCGAACACGATCATCTGGGCCAACGACGTGGTGCACGGCGTCATGCCGGCCGTGTTCCTCGCCGACTGGCTACTGCGTCCTCCGCCGCGCCGCATCCCCTGGATCCAGTCTCTGCGGTGGTTGGTCTTCCCGCTGCTCTACCTCACCTACTCACTGCTGCGCGGGCCGCACGTGGGGTGGTACCCGTACGACTTCCTCGACCCCCGCGAGCCGGGAGGCTACGAGCACGTCGCGACCTGGTCAGTGATCATCACACTGGCCTTCACGGGGATGGCGTCGCTGCTTGTCCTGTACGTCAACGCGCGCAACAGGAGGGGCGGAACCGGCGCCAGCGAGCGCGAAGACCGTGACCGGGATTTGATGCCGACCTGAGACCGCGTTTGAGATCTCCCGTGCCGGTTGTGCGGGTCGCTCGTTGAGGGGTGTATGAGTGCTGCTGGGGAGGGTTATCCGTCGGATCTGACGGATGAACAGTGGTTGC
>NZ_JBHWUR010000074.1:0-36240 GCF_042737755.1 Streptomyces sp. NPDC059994 | reverse complement strand
CCCCGTTCGTCTGCGGGCCGTCTGTGGCCGGTCGCGCAGTTCCCCGCGCCCCTTGGGGGCGGGAGCTTCGCTCCCTGCCCCCGCCTTCGTGGCTCCGCCCCGGACCCTGCTCCTCAAACGCCGGAGGGGCTGAATGTGCGGGCCCCCCTCCTTGCACACCGGAGGGGCTGAATGTGCCGACCCCCTAGAGCTGACGCGTCCGCGCTGGGCATCCCCATCCCCCTGAGGGGCGCGGGGAACTGCGCGACCAGCCCCCACCGAACCCGCAGACAAAGCCCCCGGCCGCCCGCCCGGGGCTTTCGGGAAGGGGCGGGGCGGGGAACTACGCCGTAGGCGAAGCGCTGCCGCTCGGGCTCGTGCCGCCCGACGTCGCGGCACCCGACGTCGCGGCACCCGACGTCGTGGCACCCGACGTCGTGGCACCCGACGTCGTGCCACCCGTCGTACCGTCCGACGTGCCGCCCGTGGACGTCCCGCCCGAGCCCGATCCACCGGTCGTGGGATCCCCGCCCGTCGTCGACCCGCCCGTCGACCCGCCCGTGGAGCCGCCCGTGGTCGACCCCCCGGTCGTCGGCCCGGTGGTGCCACCCGTTGGGCCACCGGCGGACGTGCCCCCCGTCGAGGAACCGCCCGTCGAGGTGCTTCCGCCGGTCGTCGACCCGGTCGTGGACCCGCCGGTCGACGTACCCCCCGTACTGGACCCACCCGTCGTGGACGACCCACCCGCGCCCCCCGTCGACGTCGACGGCTTCCCACTCGGCTTGGACGGCTTCGTCGACGGCGTGGACGGCTTCCCGGAAGGCGTCATCGAGGACGACGGGCCGGACGGCGCCGACGGGGTCGTTCCCGGCGTGCCCGGCCTCGGGGTCGTCGGGTTCGCGGGGCCGTCCCCGGACCGGGGCGGGGCCCCGGGCGTGGGCGTGTCCGCCGGGAGGCCCGCCTCGGCGCCGCCCTCGTTCGCCGACTGCTGCTGCTCCACCTTGTCGCCGGGCGCGTCGGAACCGGACGTCGCGCCCAGCGTCACCACCGTGCCCAGGACCGCCGCGAGCACCGCACCGGCCCCCGCCGCGACCAGGTTGCGACGCGTGCCGGTGAAGAGCGTCCGCTTGGCGGGGGGTGTCCCGTGCGGGATCAGCACCGTGGGCGTGGCGTCCGGGGCGGGGACGCCGGCCGGGGGCGACTGGGACTCCTCGTAGCGCGCGGCGGGGACCTCGTCGCCGGACGGGGTGCGGCCGCCGGAGACCACCGGGCCGCCCGAGCGGTCCTCGACCAGGGCCAGCGCCCGGCGACCGGCGACCGTGCCCCGCTTGTCGGACAGCGCGCCCTTGAGGCCGATGGACGCCTCCAGTTCGGCGCGGGCGCGGTCGACGTTTCCGGCGCAGAGTGCCAGGACGCCCAGTTCGTGGTGGAAGTAGGCCTCTTCCCCGACCTCTCCGGTGAGGCGGGCCGCCGCCGAGCCGATCCGCAGGGACCGCTCCCACGCCCCCCAGTGCAGCCCGGCCGCGAACGCGGGCGCCGCGCTGCGGGCGAGCTTGACGGCCGTGGCCGGGTGCGCGGGGTCGCCGCCGGGGACCAGCGCGCCCAGGGCCGCGAGGACCGCGTCCGCCTCGGCCGCCGCCCGCTCGGGCGTGACCGACGGGTGCCCGGTCCACCAGGCGTAGTGCTGGGCGGCGGTGTGCGCCCGCTCCGCAGCACCCTCTTCGGACTCCCCGTACCCGGCCGCCTCCAGCTGGGTGAGCACGCCCGCCGCGAGCCGGTAGCGCGTACCGACCGGGGAGAGCAGCCCGCAGCCGAGCAGTTCGCCGAGCGCGGCGTCCGCGTGGGTGTCCCCGACGAGCGCGGGCAGATGCGCCTGGTGCGGCACCTCGCCGCCGAGCGCGACGGCGAACCGCAGGGTCTCCCGGGAGGCCTGGCCGAGCCGGGCCGCGAGCGGCGCGGCGGGTGCGGCGCCCTCGCCGAGGGACGGCAGCGGCACCTCGCGGCCCTCGGCCGAGAAGACGGAGACGTCGGAGGGCTCGTCGACCGGCAGCCCGAACTCGTCGCGCGGGACGCCCTCGCCGCGCAGCCCGTCGCGCTGCCGCAGCAGCGCGCCCGCCTGGACGAACCGCAGCGGCAGGCCCTCGGACTCGAACCAGAGGTCGCCCGCCCAGTTGGCCTCGTCGTCGCTGAGCGGCCGGTCCACGGCCTGCTCCAGGAGTTCGAGGGAGGCGCTGCGGCCGAGCCCGGTCAGGAAGACCTCTTCGAGGTGCGACTCGGCGGGCGGCGCCGCCACCTCGGGCGTCGCGGCGAGCAGGAAGGCGCACTCGGGGGCCGCGGCGAGCAGCTCTTCGAGGGCGGCGCCGCCGAACTCCAGGTCGTCGACGAGGACGACCGCCCCGATCTCGCGCACCTGGTCGTGCAGTCCGGCCCGGTCGGGCCGGTGCAGCGGGGCGCGGTACACCGTCGCGTACAGCTCGTGCAGCAGTTCCCGGGCGGTGCGGCGGTGGCCGCTGAGGCGGACGACGCCGTCGGGTGCGAGCTGGGCGCAGTCGGCGGCCACCGCGTCGAGCAGGACCGTGCGCCCGGATCCGGCGGGCCCGGTGAGCCGCACCGAACGGCCGCGGCCGAGCAGGCGCACCAGTCGCTCGCGCTCCTCGCCGCGCTCCAGGAGGACCGGCGCGGGTGAGGCGGGCCCGGCGGGCACCGGCGGCTTGAGCGCCCGCTCCCGGTCGGTGCGTTCGGCGGCGGACTGGCGTTCGGGGCGGCCGGGTATCTCGCCGGGCGGGCAGGGTTCGATCTCGCTGCCGTCGACGGGGTTGACGGTGAGCAGGAAGTCGCCCGAGACGAGCTGGACCGTGCGCGCGAGTCCGGCGGCGCGCGCTCCGAGCTCGGGGGTGACGGCGTCGCGGTCGCGCTCCTTGCGCGGTGCGACGGCGCCCGCGCCCGCGCCGGTGCCCGGTCCGTTCTGCTCGTCGTCGAACTCGTCCGGTCCCCGGGTGTCCATCGGGTTCATGGTGAAAGCCCCCCAGATACGCCTGCGTAACCCTGCCCCCCCGGCCGCTACGCATTGCGCTGTCGTTCTGGTCCGGTACCCGCCGCAGGGATGTCGACCGGCGGGAGACCGCACCCTAAACCTTCGCCCAGTATCTCCGAACGGGCGGGGTGCCACCCCGCCCAGAGCGTCACAGTCCGGTGAGGATTGCGTACGGAGGACCGGCTTCCACATCACCTGCACAAGTAGCGCACAGGTCTTGCTCAAGAGGGCCGTACGAGCCTCGTACGGCGGTGGCGCCGCGCACGCTCACACGCGCGGCAGCGCCTCCGCCGCGATGCCGCCCTCGATGGCGAGGATGCGGTGCAGCCGGGTCGCCACCAGCAGGCGCTGCATCTGCGGCGGCACGCCCCGCAGCACGAGCCGCCGGCCGCAGCGGCCGGCCCGCCGGTGGGCGCCCATGATCACGCCGAGGCCCGTGGCATCCCAGGAGTCCAACTCGGTCAGGTCGAGCACCAGATCGCCGGCTCCGTCGTCGACGGCCGAGTGCAGGACCGTACGGGCGTCCGCCGCGCTGCGGACGTCGAGGCGGCCCCCGACGACCAGCTCGACGTGGTCGCCCCTGATGTGCATATGTACTCCCCGGAGTGCTCCGTATGCCTGTCTGCCTGTCGTCTCTTACTGCACCAACTGACTGCACAGACCGCAGGGAAGTTGCCGTCTGTAAGCGAACCGATACCTAATTCACCCCATGGAGTGATTCCGGGGCGAGGGGAGGTGAGGGTGCGTCAATCAGTGCTTGTAGAAGCCCTGCCCGCTCTTACGGCCGATGTCACCCGCGTCAACCATCCGGCGCATCAGCTCCGGCGGCGCGAACTTCTCGTCCTGGGACTCGGTGTAGATGTTGCTGGTGGCGTGGAGCAGGATGTCCACGCCGGTGAGGTCGGCGGTGGCCAGCGGGCCCATCGCGTGGCCGAAGCCCAGCTTGCAGGCGAGGTCGATGTCCTCGGCGGTGGCCACGCCCGACTCGTACAGCTTGGCCGCCTCGACGACGAGCGCCGAGATCAGCCGGGTGGTGACGAAACCGGCGACGTCGCGGTTGACGACGATGCAGGTCTTGCCGACGGACTCGGCGAACTCCCGGGCGGTGGCCAGGGTTTCGTCGCTCGTCTTGTAGCCGCGCACCAGCTCGCAGAGCTGCATCATCGGGACCGGCGAGAAGAAATGGACGCCGACGACCCGCTCGGGGTTCTCGGTGGCCGCCGCGATCTTGGTGATCGGGATGGCGGAGGTGTTGGAGGCGAGCACGGTGTCCGGACGCACGATCTTGTCGAGCGTACCGAAGATGTCGTGCTTGACCTCCAGCTTCTCGAAGACGGCCTCGACGACGATGTCCACGTCGGCGGCCGCGTCCAGGTCGGTCGTGGTGGTGATGCGGGCGAGCGCCGCCTCCGCGTCCTCGGCGGCCAGCTTGCCCTTGCTCACGAACTTGTCGTACGAGGCCTTGATGCCGTCGGTGCCACGGGCCAGCGCCGCGTCGGTGACGTCGCGCAGCACCACGTCCCAGCCCGCCTGGGCCGAGACCTGCGCGATACCCGAACCCATGAGTCCGGCCCCGATGACGGCGAGCTTCCTGGCCACTTCACACCCCTTTGACAGCTTGCTGATACGGCTCTCCGGCGGAGGCTATCGGCCGTGAGGCGTCTTGGGAGCCGTAAGAGATGCGCGTCACGTCTCAGATGACGGACATCACACCAAGACGGGTGAGCGGCGTCTCACCGTGGGGCCCGGCGGGCCCCACCGGTCGTCCCGTACCGCGTACTTGGGCGGGGAATGTCCGTGCCCGGCGGGCGGCCGTGACGGTCGGCACAGGAGCGTGGCGGACGGCCCCCGCGTAACTAGGCTGACCCCATGGTCAATCTGACGCGCATCTACACCCGTACCGGCGACAAGGGCACCACGGCCCTGGGCGACATGAGCCGTACCGCCAAGACGGATCTGCGGATCTCGGCGTACGCGGACGCCAACGAGGCGAACGCGGTCATCGGCACCGCGCTGGCGCTCGGGAAGCTGTCCGAGGAGGTCGCGACCGTCCTCGGCCGGGTCCAGAACGACCTGTTCGACGTGGGCGCGGATCTGTCCACGCCCGTGGTCGAGGACCCGAAGTACCCGCCGCTGCGGGTCGAGCAGTTCTACATCGACCGCCTTGAGGCGGACTGCGACCTCTTCAACGAGCGGCTGGACAAGCTCCGCAGCTTCATCCTGCCGGGCGGCACCCCGGGCGCGGCGCTGCTGCACCAGGCGTGCACGGTGGTCCGCCGCGCCGAGCGCTCGACCTGGGCGGCCCTGGAGGTGCACGGCGAGACGATGAACCCGCTGACGGCCACGTATCTCAACCGCCTCTCCGACCTGCTGTTCATCCTGGCGCGGACGGCGAACGGCGAGGTCGGGGACGTGCTGTGGGTGCCGGGCGGCGAGCGGTAGGCGCTCCGCGCGGAGGGCAGTGGGTCGGCCGCGGGTCATGCGTCGCCGATCGCGCCCGCGCGGCGGAGCCGCATATGTCACCGCCCCGTGCCCCGTACCGGCGCGGTACCGCACGGGCTGCCTAGAACAGGCCCTTCCGCGACCGGGCCGCCTCCACCCGCTTCGGGAACAGTGTGTAGCTCAGCGCGATGAACAGGTTGATGCCGATCAGCCACAGCATCCGCTGCTGCCACATCCGCAGGGAGCCGACGTCCCCGTCGCCGCCCACGTACCAGATGCCGCCCTGGAGCAGCCCGGTCGCGATCGCGGCGGCGAGCACCCAGCGCCCGGCGGTCCTCCACTCGTGGGCCGCGCGGGCCGCGCCGCCCGCCGGGGCCTTGGCGGGGCGCGGGCCGCCCGCGAAGCGGTGGGCGGACCAGGCGTCGGCCCGCTTCACCATGGAGTGGCCCATCGCCACCGAGAAGCCGATGTACACGGCGGCGAGGCCGTGCTTCCAGTCCGGCTCGGCGCCGTTCCCGAGGTCGATCACGGTGACGACGAGGAGCAGCGCTTCGAGCAGCGGCTCGCAGAGCAGGACCGCCACCGACGTCCTGGGCATCTTCGCGAAGTAGCGCAGCGCCAGACCCCCGGCGAGCAGTACCCAGAAGCCGACTTCGCAGATGACGATCAGTGTGACGATCACGGCGTTCCCCGTTCCCCGTTCCCGTCGTCCGGACTCCCTTCCAGCGTCGGCCCGCGATCGGGCCCGCTCGTCGTCGGCAGTGAGGAGACAGCACTGCATCCTTCGGCGTATTCGAGGGAGCGCGGGATCGCCCCGCACATGGAGGCCCGGGCCCCAGGCCCCGTGTTTCATGGGAACGTGAAACGTTTCCCCCGCCCGCACCGCCATGACGTGATCATCGCCGTCGTCGGCCTGCTGACCGGCGTGGCGGGCTGGGCGCTCGGGCTGCACACCCAGGGCGGGCATCCGTTCGGCGGCGCCGAGGTCCTGGTGCCGCTGTCGGTGATGGCGGCCCTCGAACTCGTACGCCGGACCGCCCCGCGGTTCGCCCTGGTCACCGGCACCTTCGCGATCATCGCGGACCAGTTCACGCTCGGCAGCATGGTGACGGTCCTGATGTTCACGGATCTGGTCTACGCGGCCGTCCTTTACGGCACCCCGGCCGCCGCCCGCCGCATCCCCGTCACCACCGGGCTGATCTCGGTGGGAGTGGCCATCGGCTTCGTGGCCTGGCTGCACAAGCCCGAGGCCCTGCTGATCGGCCTGATCACCGGACTGGTCTCGTTCGCACCCGCCACCACCGGCGCGCTGGTGCGCAACCACCGCGACGCCGCCGACGCGGCCACCCTGCGCGCCGAGCAGACCGCGCTGCTCGCCGAGGTCGACCGCACCCAGGCGGTGGTGGCCGAGCGCGCCCGGATGGCCCGTGAGCTGCACGACATGGTCGCCAACCACCTCTCGGCGATCGCCATCCACTCCACCGCCGCGCTCTCCCTCGACGACCCGGCCACCACCCGGCAGGCGCTCACCGTGATCCGTGCGAACAGCGTGGACGGGCTCGCGGAGATGCGCCGGCTGATCGGGCTGCTCCGCGACAGCGGCGCCGGGCGCGCACCGGCCGCCGCGCCCACGCTGGCCGGGCTCGACGCGCTGATCGCCCAGGCCCGTACGAACGGGGCCTCCAGCGGGCTCGACTTCGCCCTCGACGACACCCGGCCCGAGGGGACCGCGCTGCCCGCCCCGGTCGAGCTGGCCGCGTACCGGATCGTCCAGGAGTCACTGACCAACGCCCTCAAGCACGCCTCGCCGGGCACGGTCACCGCGGCGCTCGCGCACACCGGGCGGGCGCTGACGGTCCGGGTGACCAGCCCGTACGGTGAGCGTCCGGGACCGCGTGCGCCGGGCTCGGGCGCGGGTCTGGTCGGGATGCGGGAGCGGGCCGTGCTGCTCGGCGGGTGCTTCGCGTCGGGCCCCGAGCCGGGTGCGGACGGTGCCAGGATCTGGCGGGTCCGGGCCGAACTGCCCATCAAGGAAAGCGAGTCGACCATATGACGATCCGGGTGCTGGTCGCGGAGGACCAGTCGTCGGTACGGGCCGGTCTGGTCCTGATCCTGGGCAGCGCCCCGGACATCGAGGTGGCCGGGGAGGCCGCCGACGGCGAGGAGGCGGTCCGGCTGGCGCGTGAACTGCGTCCGGACCTGGTGCTCATGGATGTGCAGATGCCCCGGCTCGACGGTGTTTCGGCGACCCGGCAGGTGGTCGCGGAGCAGCTGGCCGATGTGCTGGTCCTGACGACGTTCGACCTCGACGAGTACGTCTTCGGGGCGCTGCGCGCGGGCGCGGCGGGGTTCCTGCTGAAGAACACGGAGGCGAGGGACCTGATCGAGGCGGTACGCACGGTGGCGCGCGGCGAGGGGCTGATCGCCCCGGCCGTCACCCGCCGGCTGATCGCGGAGTTCGCGGCCCCGTCGGCCAAGGCGCCCCCGGTGCGGCCGGCCGCCCTGGAGACGTTGACCCGCCGCGAGCGGGAGGTCCTGTCGTGCCTCGGCGAGGGGCTGTCGAACGCCGAGATCGCGGGGCGGCTTGCGATGGCGGAGGCCACGGTGAAGACCCATGTCAGCCGGTTGCTGGGAAAGCTGCAGCTGCGCAGCCGGGTCCAAGCGGCCGTGCTGGCACAGGAGTTGGGCGTGTAGGGTCGACTTCCGGCCGCTGGTCTGGACCTCTTGACGGTTGGTCCAGACCTTTCTACGCTCACGGCACTGCTGTGTGAGCGTGTCACGACACCGTGTGCTCCACGACACGCTCACGGCACTGCTGTGTGAGCGTGTCACGACACCGTGTGCTCCACGACACCGTGTGCTCACCGGGCGGAGCAGGGTCCCACCCCCACCCCTTCGGACCTCACTCGGGAGCTCTCCTTGAGTCCTGCAACGCGCATCCGCACCCGCACCCGCTTCAGAACCAGAGCCGCGGCAACCCTGACCGCGCTGGCGCTTCCCCTGGCCGCGCTCGTCGGCCTGGCGGGCGCCACTCCCGCCGCGGCCGCCGCCTCGGCGACCGCCACCTACGCCAAGACCCAGGACTGGGGCTCCGGCTTCGGCGCCCAGTGGACCGTCAAGAACACCGGCACCACGACGCTCACCTCCTGGACCGTGGAGTGGGACTACCCCTCCGGTACGTCCGTGACCTCGTTCTGGGACGCGGACGTCACCCATGACGGCAACCACTGGACCGCCAAGAACAAGTCGTACAACGGCACCCTCGCTCCCGGCGCCGGCGTCACCTTCGGCTTCAACGGGGCGGGCTCCGGCGCCCCCTCCGGCTGCAAGCTCAACGGGGGCTCCTGCGACGGTAGTTCGACCCCGCCCGGCGACAGCCCGCCGTCCGCGCCGGGCACCCCGACGGCGAGCGGCGTCACCAACACCTCGGTGAGCCTGTCGTGGACCGCCGCCACCGACGACAAGGGCGTCAAGAACTACGACGTCTACCGCGGCTCCGCGAGGATCGCCACGGTGACCGGTACGACGTACGCCGACTCGGGCCTCACCGCCGGGACGACGTACACGTACAGCGTGACCGCGCGCGACACCGCCGACCAGACGGGCCCCTCCTCCGGCTCGGCCACCGTCACCACCACGGGCGGCGGCGGCAACCCGGACCCGGGCTCCACGGTCAAGCTCGGCTACTTCACCGACTGGGGCGTCTACCAGCGCAACTACCACGTCAAGAACATCGTCACCTCGGGCTCGGCGGCCAAGCTGACGCACATCAACTACGCGTTCGGCAACGTCACGGGCGGCCAGTGCGCCATCGGTGACGCCTACGCCGACTACCAGAAGACGTACGACGCCTCCTCCAGCGTCGACGGCACCGCCGACACCTGGGACCAGCCGGTCGCGGGCAGCATCAACCAGCTGCGCGAGCTGAAGAAGAAGTACCCGGGCATCAAGGTGCTGTGGTCGTTCGGCGGGTGGACCTGGTCGGGCGGCTTCGGCGCGGCGGCGGCCAACCCGACGGCGTTCGCCAACTCCTGCTACAGCCTGGTCGAGGACCCGCGCTGGGCCGATGTCTTCGACGGCATCGACATCGACTGGGAGTACCCCAACGCCTGCGGCCTCTCCTGCGACACCAGCGGCCAGGCCTCGCTGAAGAACCTGCTGGCCGCGCTGCGGGCCAAGTTCGGCTCATCGGCGCTGGTGACGGCGGCCGTCACGGCCGACGGCTCCGCCAACGGCAAGATGGACCAGGCCGACTACGCCGGGGCGGCGCAGTACGTCGACTGGTACAACGTGATGACGTACGACTTCTTCGGCGCCTGGGACGCGAAGGGACCCACGGCCCCGCATTCCCCGCTCACCTCGTACAACGGCATCCCGATCGCGGGCTTCCACACGGACGCGGCGATCCAGAAGTACAAGGCCAAGGGGATCCCGGCGAGCAAGCTCAACCTGGGGATCGGGTTCTACGGGCGCGGCTGGACCGGCGTCACCCAGGACGCGCCGGGCGGTACGGCGACGGGGCCGGCCCCCGGGACGTACGAGCAGGGCATCGAGGACTACAAGATCCTCAAGAGCGCCTGCCCGGTGACGGGGACGGTCGCGGGCACGGCGTACGCCCGCTGCGGCTCCAACTGGTGGAGCTATGACACGCCGTCGACGATCGCGGGCAAGATGGCGTACGCGAAGTCCCAGGGCCTCAAGGGGGCGTTCTTCTGGGAGTTCAGCGGGGACACGTCTGGCGGCGAGCTGATCTCGGCGATCGACTCCGGGTTGCGGTAACGCGCCCGGAGCGGCATCGGGGCGAGGGCCCGTCCCCCTCCCCCGGTGTCACCCCTTCGTCTGCGGAACCCTGGTGGGCGGGTTGCTCGCGCAGTTCCCACCAGCCCCAGGAGCGCCCCGAAGGGCGCATCTAAGGGGCGCGGGGACTGCGCGGCCAGCCCCCACCGGCCCGCAGACGCAGAACCCGGCCGCCCACAGGGCTTCAGGGAAGGGGCGGGGTGGGGAAAAGTCAGGCCACGTTCACCCTCTGGCCCGGCGGCGCCGCCTCCAGCCACGCCAGGAAACCCGTCAGCGCGTCCTCGCTCATCGCCAGCTCCAGGCGGACGCCCCGGTGCGTACAGCCGAGCACGATCGCGTCGGACAGCAGCGCCAGCTCCTCCTCGCCCGCCGGCTTGCGGCGCGCCACGACCTCGATCGCGGAGCGCTCCAGGAGCCGCCGCGGCCGGGGCGCGTACGAGAAGACGCGGAACCACTCGATCCGGTCACCGCTGTACCGCGCGACTCCGTACACCCAGCCCTTGCCGCCCGGGTCGCCGCCCTCGGGCACGTCCCAGCGCAGACTGCAGTCGAAGGTCCCGCCGGAACGCTGGATCAGCCGCCGGCGCAGACCGAAGACGAAGAGTCCCACCAGTACCAGCGCGACGACCAGGCCGCCCACAAGCAGAACGAGGGTCATCTACACCGACCTCCTCGCTCCATTCGGGGCCCGGGGCTCGCCCCGGTCTCTTGTGCCTGCATCGCCTCAGCCGCGGCCGGGTCCGGAAAATTCCAGACCCGTGACCGCGGCTGAGGGCAAAACTCTTCGGCGGGGTGCTAGCGCACCGACACCGTACGCAGCCGGACCTCGGCGCGACGCTCGGCGGCGCCGTCCTCGACCGACTTGGCGCTCTCCAGCGCCCGCTCGGCACGCTGGACGTCGATCTCGTCCGCGAGCTCCGCGATCTCCGCGAGCATGGAGAGCTTGTTGTCCGCGAACGAGATGAACCCGCCGTGCACAGCGGCGACGACGGTGCTGCCCTCGCTCGTACGGATGGTCACCGGACCGGACTCCAGCACTCCGAGGAGCGGCTGGTGACCGGGCATGACGCCGATGTCGCCGGACGTGGTGCGCGCGACGACCAGGGTGGCCTCGCCGGACCAGACACTGCGGTCCGCGGCGACGAGCTCGACGTGCAGCTCAGCAGCCAAGGTGGGCTCCTCGGGTCACCACCCGGCAATGGGAGCCGGGTGTTGGGTCAAGTCTAGTAGGGCCCGGAGCAACAGAGCGCCGGGGCCCACCCGGCCTGTCGGCCGGGGGTCCGGGGGTTGTCCCCCGGGAGATGCGGTGTGGGCGTACGGAGAGAGGCGGGACGCGCCCGCCCCCCTCCGCCGAAACGCGACTCCTACGAGTCAGGCGATTCAGGAGACGCCCAGCTCCTTGGCGTTGGCCTTGAGGTCCTCGATGCCACCGCACAGGAAGAACGCCTGCTCGGGGAAGTGGTCGTACTCACCGTCGCAGATCGCGTTGAACGCGGTGATCGACTCTTCGAGCGGCACGTCCGAACCGTCCACGCCGGTGAACTGCTTGGCGACGTGGGTGTTCTGCGACAGGAAGCGCTCGACGCGACGGGCACGGTGGACAACGAGCTTGTCCTCCTCGCCCAGCTCGTCGATACCGAGGATCGCGATGATGTCCTGGAGGTCCTTGTACTTCTGCAGGATCCCCTTGACGCGCATCGCGGTGGCGTAGTGGTCCGCCGCGATGTACCGCGGGTCGAGGATGCGGGACGTCGAGTCCAGCGGGTCCACGGCCGGGTAGATGCCCTTCTCGGAGATCGGACGGGAGAGAACCGTCGTCGCGTCGAGGTGGGCGAAGGTGGTGGCCGGGGCCGGGTCGGTCAGGTCGTCCGCGGGGACGTAGATCGCCTGCATCGAGGTGATCGAGTGACCACGGGTCGAGGTGATGCGCTCCTGGAGGAGACCCATCTCGTCGGCCAGGTTCGGCTGGTAGCCCACCGCGGAGGGCATACGGCCGAGCAGGGTCGACACCTCGGAACCCGCCTGGGTGTACCGGAAGATGTTGTCGATGAAGAAGAGGACGTCCTGCTTCTGGACGTCACGGAAGTACTCCGCCATCGTCAGACCGGCCAGCGCGACCCGGAGACGGGTGCCCGGGGGCTCGTCCATCTGGCCGAAGACGAGCGCCGTCTTGTCGATGACGCCGGAGTCGCCCATCTCCTCGATGAGGTCGTTGCCCTCACGGGTACGCTCACCGACACCCGCGAACACCGACACACCGTCGTGGTTGTTGGCGACGCGGTAGATCATTTCCTGGATCAGAACGGTCTTGCCGACACCGGCACCACCGAACAGACCGATCTTTCCACCCTTGACGTACGGGGTGAGAAGGTCGATGACCTTGACGCCGGTCTCGAACATCTCGGTCTTCGACTCAAGCTCGTCGAAGCGAGGGGCCTTGCGGTGGATCGGCCAGCGCTCGGTGACCTCGGCGTTCGCCTCGGGGTAGTTCAGCACCTCGCCCAGCGTGTTGAACACCTTGCCCTTGGTGAAGTCACCGACGGGGACGGTGATGCCCTCGCCCGTGTCGGTCACCGCGGCCTGGCGGACCAGACCGTCGGTCGGCTGCATCGAGATGGTACGGACGAGGCCGTCACCCAGGTGCTGCGCGACCTCAAGGGTCAGCGTCTTGAGCTTGCCGTCCTCGGCCGGGTCGGCGACCTGGACCTTCAGCGCGTTGTAGATCTCGGGCATGGCGTCGACGGGGAACTCCACGTCGACGACCGGGCCGATGACCCGGGCGACGCGGCCCGTGGCGGCGGCCGTCTCAACAGTGGTCGTCATTACTTGTCACTCCCCGCGGTCGCGTCAGCCATGGCGCTCGCGCCACCGACGATCTCGCTGATTTCCTGGGTGATTTCGGCCTGGCGGGCCGCGTTGGCAAGCCGGGAGAGGCTCTTGATGAGATCCCCGGCGTTGTCGGTCGCCGACTTCATCGCGCGGCGGCGGGCGGCGTGCTCGGAAGCGGCCGACTGCAGCAGTGCGTTGTAGATGCGGCTCTCGACGTAGCGCGGCAGCAGGGCGTCGAGGACGTCCTCCGCCGACGGCTCGAAGTCGAACAGCGGAAGGATCTCGCCCTTCGCACCGTCCTCTTCCTGAACCTGGTCGAGACTGAGCGGCAGCATCCGGCCGTCCACCGCGTTCTGCGTCATCATCGACACGAATTCCGTGTAGACGATGTGCAGCTCGTCGACGCCGCCCTCGGCCGTGTCCGTCTGGATGGCCTCGATCAGCGGCGCCGCGACGCGCTTGGCGTCGGCGTAGGCCGGGCTGTCGGTGAAGCCGGTCCACGACTTCGCGACCTTGCGCTCGCGGAAGCCGTAGTAGGCGACACCCTTGCGGCCGACGATGTAGGCATCGACGTCCTTGCCCTCAGCGCGCAGCCGCTCGGTGAGCCGCTCCGCCTGCTTGATGGCGTTCGAGGAGTAGCCGCCGGCCAGACCGCGGTCGCTCGTGATGAGCAGGATCGCGGCACGGGTCGGCGCCTCGGCCTCGGTGGTCAGGGCGTGCTTGGTGTTCGAACCGGTCGCCACCGCGGTCACCGCACGGGTGAGCTCGGTCGCGTACGGCATCGACGCCGCCACCTTGCGCTGCGCCTTGACGATGCGCGAGGCGGCGATCATCTCCATCGCCTTGGTGATCTTCTTGGTCGCCGTGACGGCACGGATGCGACGCTTGTAGACCCGGAGCTGCGCTCCCATGAGTCAGGTCCCTTCCGTCGTCACTTGGAGACGTTGACGGCCGGAGCGTCCTCGCCCAGGAGCTTGCCGTCAGACGTCTCGAACTGCTGCTTGAAGGCAGCGATGGCGTCCGCGATCGACGTCAGGGTGTCATCCGACATCTTGGCGCCCTCGGCGATGGAGGTGAGGAGGTCCTTGCGCTCGCGGCGCAGGTGCTCCAGCAGCTCCGACTCGAAGCGACGGATGTCGGCGACCGGAACATCGTCCATCTTGCCGGTGGTGCCGGCCCAGACGGAGACGACCTGCTCCTCGACGGGCATCGGCTGGTACTGGCCCTGCTTCAGCAGCTCGACCAGGCGCTTGCCGCGCTCCAGCGAAGCCTTCGAGGCGGCGTCCAGGTCGGAACCGAAGGCGGCGAACGCCTCCAGCTCACGGTACTGGGCGAGGTCCAGACGCAGACGGCCGGACACCTGGCGCATGGCCTTGTGCTGGGCCGAACCACCAACGCGGGAGACCGAGATACCGACGTTCAGCGCCGGGCGCTGGCCCGCGTTGAACAGGTCGGACTCCAGGAAGCACTGGCCGTCGGTGATGGAGATGACGTTGGTCGGGATGAACGCCGACACGTCGTTCGCCTTGGTCTCGACGATCGGCAGACCGGTCATCGAACCGGCACCCATCTCGTCGGAGAGCTTCGCGCAGCGCTCCAGCAGACGCGAGTGCAAGTAGAAGACGTCACCCGGGTAGGCCTCGCGGCCCGGCGGGCGGCGCAGCAGCAGCGACACGGCGCGGTAGGCGTCGGCCTGCTTCGACAGGTCGTCGAAGATGATCAGGACGTGCTTGCCGGCGTACATCCAGTGCTGGCCGATGGCGGAACCGGTGTACGGCGCCAGGTACTTGAAGCCGGCCGGGTCGGACGCCGGGGCGGCGACGATCGTCGTGTACTCAAGCGCGCCGGCCTCTTCCAGGGCGCCGCGAACGGACGCGATGGTCGAGCCCTTCTGACCGATGGCGACGTAGATGCAGCGGACCTGCTTGTTCACGTCGCCCGAGCGCCAGTTGTCGCGCTGGTTGATGATCGTGTCGACGGCCAGAGCGGTCTTGCCGGTCTGACGGTCACCGATGACCAGCTGACGCTGGCCACGGCCGATCGGCACCATCGCGTCGATGGCCTTGTAGCCGGTCTGCATCGGCTCGTGCACCGACTTACGGACCATGACGCCCGGGGCCTGCAGTTCGAGGGCGCGGCGGCCTTCGGTCGCGATCTCGCCGAGGCCGTCGATCGGGTTGCCGAGCGGGTCGACGACACGGCCGAGGTAGCCCTCGCCGACGCCTACGGAGAGGACTTCACCGGTGCGCCGCACCGGCTGGCCCTCCTCGATACCGCTGAACTCACCGAGGACGACGGCGCCGATCTCGCGCTCGTCGAGGTTGAGGGCGAGACCGAGGGTTCCGTCCTCGAACTTCAGCAGTTCGTTCGCCATGGCGGAGGGCAGACCCTCCACCTTCGCGATGCCGTCGCCGGCAACGCTGACCGTTCCGACCTCCTCGCGCGAGGCCGCGTCCGGCTGGTACGACTGGACGAAGTTCTCCAGTGCGTCCCGGATCTCCTCCGGCCGGATCGTGAGCTCCGCCATCTGGGTTCCCTGCTCTCCTTGTTGGGCCTGAAGCTTCTTAGGGGGTCTGGGGGCGACCCCCAGGAATCTTCTGCAAGTTCTGCACGGCCCAACCGGGCCGCTGTGATGCCTTGTGTAATTGGTGACGCTGCCGAGGCAGGTCAGCCGGCCAGTCGCCGGCTCGCCTCGTCGAGACGCTGCGCGATCGTGCCGTCGACGACCTCGTCGCCCACCCGCACCGAGATCCCGCCGAGGACCGTCGGGTCCACGTCCAGGTTCAGGTGCATCTGGCGGCCGTAGACCTTCGCCAGAGCGGCGCCGAGGCGCTGCTTCTGCACGTCGGTCAGCGGCACCGCCGAGGTGACCACGGCGACCATGCGGTCCCGGCGCTCCGCGGCGAGCTTGGAGAGGGAGTCGAGTCCCGCTTCCAGGCTACGTCCACGCGGCTTGGTCACCAGACGCGTGACGAGACGCTCGGTGGCCGCGTTCGCCTTGCCGCCGAGCAGGCTGCGCAGCAGCTCGCCCTTGGCGGACGCGGTGGCGGCGCGGTTGGTCAGCGCGGAGCGCAGGTCGGTGCTGGAGGAGACGATCCGGCCGAACCGGAACAGCTCGTCCTCCACGTCGTCCAGCGCGCCGGCCTTCTGCGCCGCGGTGAGGTCGGCGGTGTTCGCCAGCTCCTCCAGCGCGTCCACCAGGTCGCGCGACTGCGACCAGCGGGAGCGGACCATGCCGCTCACCAGGTCGGCACTCTCGCCGCCGACCTGGCCGCCGAGGAGGCGCCCGGCCAGCTCGGCCTTGGCCTCGGCGGGCTGCGACGGGTCGGTGAGGACCCGGCGCAGCGACACCTCGCGGTCGAGCAGCGCGGTGACGGCCGCCAGCTCCCCGGCGAGCTTCGCCGCGTCGACGGACGTGTTGTCCATCAGCGCGTCAAGACGCTCGCGCGCGGCAGCCAGTGCCTCGCGGCTCGCTCCGTTCATCGCGTGGCCTCGGCCTTCGAAGCGTCCTCAAGACCTTCGAGGAAGCGGTCGATGGTGCGGCTCTGCCGGGCGTGGTCCTCAAGGGACTCGCCGACGAGCTTGCCGGCCAGGTCGGTGGCGAGCTTGCCCACGTCCTGGCGGAGCGCGTGCGCCGCGGCCTTGCGGTCGGCCTCGATCTGGGCGTGGCCGGCAGCGATGATCTCCTCACGCTGCCGCTGGCCTTCCGCCCTCATCTCCTGGATGAGCACGGTGCCCTGCTCGGTCGCCTCCTGGCGCAGGCGGGCAGCCTCGTGGCGGGCCTCGGCGAGCTGGGCCTTGTACTGCTCCAGCACGCTCTGAGCCTCGGTCTGCGCGGCCTCGGCCTTCTCGATACCGCCCTCGATGGCCTCGCGACGCTCGTCCAGAACCTTGTTGATGTTCGGGAGGAGCTTCTTGGCGAGGAAACCGAAGACGATGACGAAGGCGATCAGGCCGATGACGAGCTCAGGCCACGGCGGAACGAGGGGGTTTTCCTTGCCCTCGGCGGCCAGCTGAACCATGGTGAGGTTCACATCAGTGCCTTTCGTCGGATCGGTCTAGTCGTCGTCGTTCGTCTTAGTAGACGAACGGCATGACGAGGCCGATGAGGGCCAGCGCCTCACAGAACGCGAAACCGAGGATCTGGTTGGCGCGGATCAGGCCGGCGGCCTCGGGCTGACGAGCCATGGCCTGGGTGCCGTTACCGAAGATGATGCCGACGCCGACGCCGGGGCCGATCGCGGCGAGGCCGTAACCGACAGAGCTGAGGGAGCCGGTGACTTCGGAGGCAGCGAGGATCTGGGACATGCCAGTTCTTCCTTCTCTTTCACGGACCGGTGGGGGTTGGCCACCGGACGACTTGGGGTTTTGAGGGGGCGGGCGGTCAGTGGTGCTCGGCGACGGCGCCCTGGATGAAGCTGCAGGCCAGAAGCACGAACACGTACGCCTGGACGGCCTGGATGAAGAGCTCGAAGCCGGTCATCACGATGACCATCACGAACGAGACGCCCGAGTACGCGATGCCGATGCCGTTGAGCATGTACCAGCTGGCGATCGTGAAGAGCAGCAGCAGGGTGTGACCGGCGAACATGTTCGCGAAGAGTCGCACCGCGTGCGTGAAGGGGCGCACGATCACGTTCGAGAAGAACTCGATGACCATGACCATCGGCAGGACGGCGCCGAGGGACTTGTCGTAGCCCGTGAGGTTCTTGAAGCCGCCGACGAGGCCGTGGCGCTTGAAGGTGAGGCTCATCCAGATGATGTAGACGATCCCCGCGAGAACCGCCGGGTACGCGATGATCGACGTCACCGGGAACTGCGCGAGCGGGACGATCGACCAGAGGTTCATCATCCAGACGAAGAAGAAGATCGAGACCATGAGGGGGACCCACTTCTCGCCCTCCTTCTTGCCGATCGTCTCGTAGACGATGCCGCGGCGTACGAAGTCGTAGCCGGCCTCGGCGACCATCTGGAGCTTGCCGGGGACGACCTTCGGCTTACGGAAGGCGGCCCAGAAGAAGCCGACGATGATGAGCGAGCCCAGCAGGGCGAGCAGCATCGGCTTGTTGAAATAAACGCCGTCCGCGTCACCCCAGAGAGGCTTGAACAGGAACGAGTGCAGGCCCGGACCCTCGAAGCCACCGCAGTCCTGGAACAGGTGGCAACTGGTGTCGAAAGCGAGCTGCGTCGGGTCAGCACTCACCGCGGGCTCCTTCAGCGTGGCGCATAGGTACGGCAACCTCGTTGTGTCGGCGCGGCGCGCAGCCGCGGTTCGGCACTGGACTGGTGTTACGGATGATGGGGCGGCGGTCGGGCATCAAGCCTCGCGATCGAGCAGGCGTCAGCTCAGATGCCCGCGCCCGCAGTGCCGCAGTTGGCAACGGACGATAGCAGGGTCTCGAACTCGCATTTATTCCGCCCCTACCCTTCACGACGAAGACCCGGATTTCTCGGGCTTCTGAGCCTCCGAATCCGGCTCGACGTAAAGGATCTTGGCCTTCATATGCGCACGTGCCTGCATGCCGATCCAGACGAGGGTCAGCGCGACGAGGGTGGCGGCGAATGCCTTGGGGTTGAACAGTGTCGTGTTCTTGAAGACCGCGACGAAGATGAAGAGCAACAGCAACTGAGCCGTGTACAGCATCAGCCCCATGGCCTGGAACAGGTGGGGCAGGTTCTTGGCCGTGCGTTCCAGTACGACGAGCCCGATACCCATGAAGCAGATGACCACGACCGTCGCGATGGCGGCGCCGATGGCCCCCTTGCCGCCCGCGACCCCGGTGCTGACCGCGATGGCGATGACGCCGGCGGCAGCGGTGGGTACGGCGGTCCGAAGGAGGGTGCGGGCGTCGTTGGACGGCATGGCGGCAGCTCCGCTTACTGGGTGGGGGCAGGGTGTCGTCATGGACGAGCGTAGGCCCCGGCCGAGGTGGTCCCCTCGGGCCAATGGGCCGTCGCACTACGGTCCTTCGGCTCTGTTGCCGGGTCTCGTGAACCGTATCACAAACTATTTGATGAGGTCTTTACCAAGATGATGTGCTGCCCGTCACACATGAGAGTGAGCGTGCGCGCATGTGCAGAACGGGCGGCAACTTGTCTGGTATTGGGGCCCAGTGCGGCAATTCGTCAGCGTGACGCGCCGGTCTTCCGCCGGTCGGGGAAGCGCGAACGGGGGCCGATGGCGGTCGCCCCGTTGACGCCGGAGACGCCCGCGCCGACCGGTGTGCGCTCCTCCTCGTCCTCTTCCCACCCCTCGCCGCCCTCCGCGGCCACGGACGCGGCGGCGAGCCGTGTACGGCGCCGGTAGCGCGGCGGGACGAACGCCTCGGCCCAGCGCGGGGCGCGCGGCGTGAAGCGCGGGAGCAGCAGCAGGACAAGACCGACCGCGCTCAGCGCGACGATGACGAAGACGATCCACATGGACGCCGAGTGCACCGAGTACGCCAGCGTCCCGAAGGCGATCAGCGCCGCCCAGAAGTACATGATCAGCACCGCACGGCTGTGCGAGTGGCCGATCTCCAGGAGCCGGTGGTGCAGATGCCCGCGGTCGGCCGCGAACGGCGACTGGCCCTTCCAGGTGCGCCGCACGATCGCGAGCACCAGGTCGGCCATCGGGATCGCGATGATGGTCAGCGGCATCAGCAGCGGGATGAAGACCGGGAGCATCGCGTGGGTCGCCTCGCGCTCACTGCCGCTGAGGCTGAGGTTCATCCGCAGCGCGTCCGGGTCGACCTGCCCGGTGATGGAGATGGCGCCGGCCGCGAGGACAAGCCCGATCAGCATCGAGCCCGAGTCGCCCATGAAGATCCGCGCGGGGTGCATGTTGTGCGGCAGGAAGCCCAGGCACATGCCCATCAGGATGGCGGCGAAGAGGGTGGCCGGGGCCGCGGCCTCGATGCCGTACCCGAACCAGATCCGGTACGCGTACATGAAGAACGCCGCGGCGGCGATGCAGACCATGCCCGCGGCGAGGCCGTCCAGGCCGTCCACGAAGTTCACCGCGTTGATGGTGATCACCACCAGGGCGACCGTGAGCAGCGTGCCCTGCCAGGAGGTGAGCGAGACCGCGCCGACGCCGGGGACGGGCAGCCACAGGATCGTCAGACCCTGCACGACCATCACACCGGCGGCGATCATCTGACCGCCCAGCTTGATCAGGGCGTCGATCTCGAACTTGTCGTCCAGGACGCCGATGATCCAGATCAGGGCGGCGCCGGAGAGCAGCGCGCGCGGTTCGTTGGAGCGCTCGAAGACGCCGTTGAGGCTGTCGAGGTGGTCGGCGACGAGCAGGCCCGCGCACAGCCCGCCGAACATGGCGATGCCGCCGAGCCGCGGCGTCGGTTCCCGGTGCACGTCCCGGGCACGGATCTCCGGCATCGCGCCGGTCGCGATGGCGAACTTCCGCACCGGCCCGGTGAGCAGGTAGGTCACCGCGGCCGTGACGCAGAGCGTCAGCAGGTATTCACGCACGGGCTGCCCCAGAGGTATCGCTGGCCATCTCAGCCCCACACACTAGCTTCGCGCCCACATGGTTGAGGACATGCGGGTACACGAGATGGTTGCAGTCAACCCCATCTAGTGCGGATAGGGCGGAAATCTTCCCGCGAGTTCCCGCACTTCGGCCCGCACTTCGGCACGGACTTCGGCCCGCACTTCGGCCCGGCCCTCGCCGCCCTCGTCCCGGTCCTCGCGGTCCTCGCGCAGCGCCGCGGAGAACAGCACCGCGATCCTCGCCATCTCCGCCTCCCCCATCCCCTGGGTGGTCAGCGCGGCCGTACCGAGCCGGATGCCGCGCGCTTCGTCGTACGGGAGGGCACAGGTGTCCAGGACCATCCCGGCGCCCGCCAGAAGGCCCCTGGCGGCCCGTCCGTCGGCTCCCAGGGGGGCCGGGTCGGCCAGGATGATGTGGGTGTCGGTGCCGCCGGTGACCACGGCGAACCCCTCGGCGGCCAGCCCGGCCGCGAGCACGCGCGCGTTGGCGACCACCTGATGGGCGTACCCGGTGAACCCCGGCGTCGCCGCCTCCCCGAACGCGACCGCCTTGGCGGCGATGGTGTGCATCTGGGCGCCGCCCTGGGTGAACGGGAAGACCGCCCGGTCGATCCGGTCCGCCAGCTCCGCGCCGCACAGCAGCAGACCGCCGCGGGGGCCGCGCAGCACCTTGTGGGTGGTCGCGCAGACCACGTCGGCGTACGGGACGGGGCTGGGCGCCGCTCCCCCGGCCACCAGGCCCATGGGGTGCGCCGCGTCCGCGATGAGGTACGCGCCCACCGAGTCCGCGATCTCGCGGAACGCCTCGTAGTCGGGGTGGCGCGGGTAGCAGATCGAGCCGCAGACGATCGCCTTGGGGCGGCGGCGCTCGGCCAGGGCCGCGACCTCTTCGTAGTCGATGAGTCCGGTCTCCGGGTCGACGCCGTAACCGGCGAAGTCGAACCACCGGCCGGAGAAGTTGGCGGGCGAGCCGTGGGTGAGGTGTCCCCCGTACGGGAGCCCCATGGCGAGCACGGTGTCCCCCGGCCGCAGCAGCGCCGCGTAGGCCGCCAGGACGGCCGAGGAGCCGGAGTGCGGCTGTACGTTGGCGTGCTCGGCCCCGAAGAGCGCCTTGGCCCGGTCGATGGCGATCCGCTCGGCCACGTCGACGATCTCGCAGCCGCCGTGGTGGCGGGCGCCGGGGTAGCCCTCGGCGTACTTGTTGCTGAGCGGGGAGCCCAGGGCCGCGAGCACGGCGGGCGAGGTGAAGTTCTCGGCGGCGATGAGCTGGAGCGAGGTGGCCTGCCGCCGCGTCTCGCCGATCAGCACGTCGGCGATCTCGGGATCCTGCCGCCGCAGGGCGTCGAAAGCCCCCTCGGGGGCGGTGGCGCGGGCAGCGGACACGGCTGCGGTGGTGACCGTCATCGGGGTCTCCGGGCCTGACAGGGGGGTGGGGTGAGGCGTCAGATCCAATGTAGGCCGACGTGTGCGCGTACGCCCGGCGGAATCACGTCACCCCTTTTGACGCGCCTTTCGCGATGCCCGGCTCCTGGGGGACTCACGCCCACGCGGCGGAGCCGCTCATGTCACGGCGAGCCGCTGCGCCGGACTCCGTCCGACGGTCTTGGCCGGGCGCCCTTCAATGCGGCGCGGGCACACCCGTAAGGGCCGTCACGACCGGTTCGAGGGCCACGTTGATCTCGTCGCCGATCGAGCGGAAGAACGTGATCGGGGCCCCGTACGGGTCGTTCACCTCGTCCGCCTCCGCGTTCGGGGCCAGCAGCCAGCCGCGCAGGGACGCGGCCGCGCGGACCAGGGCGCGGGCGCGCTCGACCATGCCGTCCTGGAGCGGGTCGGGGAGCGTCGCCGGGTCTATGGCGCGCACCAGCCGGGTGAACTCCTTCAGCGTGAAGGTGCGCAGGCCCGCCGAGTGGCCCATGGAGATGACCTGGGCGCGGTGGTCGCGGGTGGCCGTGAGGACCAGGTCCGCGGTGATGACGTGCTCGTCCAGGAGCTCGCGCCCCGTAAAGCCGGTGGCGTCCGCGCCGAAGTCCGCGAGGACGGCCGCCGCGTTGGCCTCCATCGGGGCGCCCTCATGGCCCCAGGTGCCCGCGCTCTCCACGACCAGGCCGCCCGTGAACGGGTCGCCGAGGCGACCGGTCAGGGCATGCCGGGTCAGCCGCTCGGTGATGGGCGAGCGGCACACGTTGCCGGTGCTGACGTGGAGGATGCGGAAAGTGGTGCCGGTGAGCCCGGTGCCTATGCCACGCCCCGTCTCAGGGGCTGTCAATTCGCCACCTCAAGGTCGGGTACCACCTTGCGCAGCTCGTCGGCGTCGAGCGCGCCCGCGCGCAGCAGCACCGGCACCTTCCCCGTGACGTCGACGATCGACGACGGGACGATGCCCGGGGTGGGGCCGCCGTCCAGGTACACCGAGACGGAGTCGCCCAGCATCTCCTGCGCGGCGTCGCAGTCCTCGGGCGAGGGGTGCCCGGTGAGGTTGGCGGAGGAGACGGCCATCGGGCCGACCTCGGTGAGCAGCTCGATGGCGACCGGGTGCAGCGGCATCCGGATGGCGACCGTGCCCCGGGTGTCGCCCAGGTCCCACTGGAGCGACGGCTGGTGCTTGGCGACCAGCGTCAAGGCGCCCGGCCAGAACGCGTCGACGAGCTCCCACGCCTGCTCGGTGAAGTCCGTGACCAGGCCGTGCAGCGTGTTCGGGGACCCGATGAGCACAGGGGTGGGCATGTTGCGGCCGCGGCCCTTGGCATCGAGCAGGGAAACGACGGCCTCGGAGCTGAACGCGTCGGCGCCGATGCCGTAGACGGTGTCCGTCGGGAGGACGACGAGCTCGCCGCGGCGCACTGCGGAGGCGGCCTCGCGCAGACCGGTCGTGCGGTCGGTCGCGTCGTTGCAGTCGTATCGCCGAGCCATTTAACGGGCCTCCTCGTACACGTACGCGGTCTTGGAGCGGTTGGGGGGCGGGACGGTCACGGCAGGGCCTTGCGAGCCGTGGCGAAGCGCGGACGGTTGTTCAGGTCGGGGTGGTCGGCGGCGTCCGCCCAGCCGGCCTCCTCGTTGAAGATCCACGGCACCTGGCCGCCCTGGGTGTCGGCGTGCTCGATCACGACGAGGCCGCCGGGCCGCAGCAGCCGGTGGGCGGTGCGCTCGATGCCCCGGATCGTGTCGAGGCCGTCCTCGCCGGAGAAGAGGGCGAGTTCGGGATCGTGGTCCCGGGCCTCGGGGGCGACGTACTCCCACTCGGTGAGCGGGATGTACGGCGGGTTGGAGATGACCAGGTCGACCTGGCCGTCCAGCTCGGGCAGCGCGGTCAGGGCGTCGCCCTGGTGCAGCACGACGCGGGAGCCCTCGACGTTCTTACGGGTCCAGTCGATCGCGTCCTCGGACAGCTCCACGGCGTGCACCCGCGAGCGGGGCACCTCCTGGGCCATGGCGAGCGCGATCGCGCCGGAGCCGGTGCACAGGTCGACGATGAGCGGCTCGACCACGTCCATGGCGCGCACCGCGTCTATGGCCCAGCCGACGACCGACT
The DNA here is from genome assembly GCF_042737755.1 of Streptomyces sp. NPDC059994. NCBI lineage: Bacteria > Bacillati > Actinomycetota > Actinomycetes > Kitasatosporales > Streptomycetaceae > Streptomyces > Streptomyces sp. NPDC059994. Next base: position 12,136 of record NZ_JBHWUR010000074.1, on the reverse strand, counting down.
CGGTCTCGGGGCGGGGCACGAAGACGCCGGGGCCGACCTGGAGCTCCAGATAGCGGAAGAACGCCCGCCCGGTGATGTGCTGGAGCGGCTCGCGCGCCTCACGACGGGCGATCGCCTCCCAGTACCGGGCGTCGAAGTCGGCGTCCTTGACCAGATGCAGCTCTCCCCGCTTGACGCCGTGGATGTGCGCGGCGAGCTCTTCCGCGTCGAAGCGCGGCGAGGGCACGCCGGCGTCGGCCAGCCGCTGGGTGGCCTGGGCCACCTCCGCGAGCAGCACACTGCGGGGGCCTGGGGTTCGCCCCCCAGAATGTTGCGGCACGCTGGTCCTCCGGGCTGCAATGGGCCTCCCCCGCCCGGTCCTGCGGCGGGGGAAGTACCGGGTGTCTTACGGGTGTCAGCTCGCCGCGGCGAGCTTGGCGGCGGAGTCGGCGTCGACGCACGCCTGGATCATGGCGTCCAGGTCGCCGTCGAGTACCTGGTCCAAGTTGTACGCCTTGAAGCCGACCCGGTGGTCCGAGATGCGGTTCTCCGGGTAGTTGTACGTGCGGATCTTCTCGGAGCGGTCCACGGTACGCACCTGGCTGCGCCGGGCGTCGGCGGCCTCGGCCTCGGCCTTCTCCTGGGCGGCGGCGAGCAGCCGGGAGCGCAGGATGCGCATGGCCTGCTCCTTGTTCTGGAGCTGGCTCTTCTCGTTCTGGCAGGAGGCGACGACGCCGGTCGGCAGGTGCGTGATGCGTACGGCGGAGTCGGTCGTGTTGACGGACTGGCCGCCGGGGCCCGACGAGCGGTACACGTCGATGCGCAGCTCGTTCATGTTGATCTCGACATCGACCTCCTCGGCCTCGGGCGTGACGAGCACGCCGGCGGCGGAGGTGTGGATGCGGCCCTGCGACTCGGTGGCGGGCACGCGCTGCACGCGGTGCACGCCGCCCTCGTACTTCAGCCGCGCCCAGACGCCCTGGCCGGGCTCGGTGGCGCCGTTGCCACCCTTGGTCTTCACCGCGACCTGGACGTCCTTGTAGCCGCCCAGCTCGGACTCGGTGGCGTCGATGATCTCGGTCTTCCAGCCGACGCGCTCGGCGTAGCGCAGATACATCCGCAGCAGGTCGCCGGCGAACAGGGCCGACTCGTCGCCGCCCGCGCCCGCCTTGATCTCCAGGAGGACGTCCTTGTCGTCGCTGGGGTCGCGCGGGACCAGGAGCAGCCGCAGCTTCTCCGTCAGCTCCTCGCGCTGCTTCTCCAGCTCCTTGACCTCGGCCGCGAAGTCGGGGTCGGCCGCCGCGTACTCCTTGGCCGTCTCGATGTCCTCGCCCGTCTGCTTCCACGAGCGATAGGTCCCGACGATCGGCGTCAGCTCGGCGTACCGCTTGTTGAGCTTGCGCGCGTTCGCCTGGTCGGCGTGGACCGAAGGGTCGGCGAGCTTGCTCTCCAGACCGGCGTGTTCACCGATCAGTTCCTCGACCGCCTCGAACATCGGGGGCTCCTGGGTTTCTTCGTGAGTGGCTGCGGGAGACGGCAAAGCGCCGGTCCTAGCCGCCCCCACAGGGGCGGCCGAAGACCGGCGCAGTGGCTCGCTACTTGGCGGCAGCAGCCTTGCCGAAGCGGGCCTCGAAGCGGGCCACGCGGCCACCGGTGTCGAGGATCTTCTGCTTGCCCGTGTAGAACGGGTGGCACTCGGAGCAGACCTCGGCACGGATGGTGCCCTCGGCGAGGGTGCTACGGGTGGTGAACGACGCGCCACAGGTGCAGCTGACCTGCGTCTCGACGTACTCGGGGTGGATGTCGCGCTTCAAGGTGTCTCCTAGATTCGGGAGGGCGCCGGGTCGTCCGCGCGGGAATGCGCACACGTGAACCGGGGCCGACGTACCAGTCTGCCAGGACTGGGCGTATCTCCCAAAACCGGGGTCGGCCCCGATCTATTCCACGCCCCGTCCCGCTCGGCGAAACCGCAGGTCAGCCGGTTTTCACCACAGAGCCCGCATCACCCTTGTCGCCCGCCGAGTCCTTGGTCGCGGAGGCCGGGACCGGCTGGTCCTTGAGCAGGGCGTCCCAGACCTGCCGGGACTGGGCCTGCTGCGGCAGTACGCGGTTGGGGTCGGCCGGGTCGTACATCACCGGCAGGGTGATCATGTGGACGTCGTCCGCGCCCAGGCCCTTGAGCCCGTTGCCGAAGCCGATCAGCTTGTTGACCGAGTTCAGGTCGGAGTCGGTGGTGATCGCCTTGGTGGCGGCGTCCGCGAGGCCGTAGAGCTTGGTGGGGCTGGTGAAGACGCCCACGCCCTTGACCCGCTCGATCAGCGCCTTGACGAAGGCCTGCTGGAGCTGGATGCGGCCGAGGTCGGAGCCGTCGCCCACGCCGTGCCGGGTGCGCACCAGGCCGAGGGCCTGCTCCCCGTTGAGGGTGTGCCTGCCGGGCGGCAGGTCCAGATGGCTCTTGGTGTCCTTGATCGGCTTCGCGGTGGTGACGGGCACCCCGCCGAGCTCGTCGATGAGCTTCTTGAAGCCGGTGAAGTCGACCTCGATGTAGTGGTCCATACGGATGCCGGACATCTGCTCGACCGTCTTGACCGCACAGGCCGGGCCGCCGACCTCGTACGCGGTGTTGAACATCTGGCGCTTGCCGCCCGGGTCGCTCTTGCCGTCCGTGGTGGTGCAGGAGGGCCGGGTGACCAGGGTGTCGCGCGGCATGGAGACGACGCTGGCCGTCTTGTGGCCCTCGTACACGTGGATGACCATCGCGGTGTCGGAGCGGGCACCGCCGTCGTCCTGGCCGTACTCCTTGTTGGCGCCGGCCCGCGAGTCGGAGCCGAGGACGAGGATGTCCATGGATCCGTTGTCGACGTCCTGCGGGCGGTCGGTGCCGAGCTGGGCGTTGATGTCGACGCCCTTGATGTTGCCGTTCAGCTTGAAGTAGACGTACCCGAGGCCGGCCCCGCCGACCAGGACCACGCCCGCCGCGGACCAGGCCGCGATCGTCAGCACTCGGCGGCGCGGGGCCGGGCGCCTGCGGCGCCTGCCACGGCCACCGCCGGATATTCGGTCGCTGCCGTTCTCGCTCTGCTCGGCCATGTTCTCCCCAGTCCTCGCTGCCGCTCCAGGTACCCCCCGCCGTGTCTGTCAGGCACGGTTTGTCGACACTTGTCAGACGGAGAAGCACCAAGAAGGGTTGCACAGGGTTCTAAGAACGCCTTAAGAGCGCCCTGGGCGTGTGGTGAAGCTCTCGGCGCCCTCGGATGCCCCTGTACGTACGAGAACGCCCCCGGCACCGAGGTGACGGGGGCGTTCTCAGAGGTCGCGGCGGTGACGTCAGTCGTTGTTGCCGTTGCCCGGGGTCGTCTTCTGGATCTGGAGCAGGAACTCGGCGTTCGACTTCGTCTGCTTCATCTTGTCCAGGAGCAGCTCGATGGCCTGCTGCTGGTCGAGCGCGTGCAGCACCCGGCGCAGCTTCCAGACGACCGCGAGCTCGTCGCTGCCGAGCAGGATCTCTTCCTTACGGGTGCCGGACGCGTCCACGTCCACCGCCGGGAAGATGCGCTTGTCGGCGAGCTTGCGGTCGAGCTTGAGCTCCATGTTGCCGGTGCCCTTGAACTCCTCGAAGATCACCTCGTCCATGCGCGAGCCGGTCTCCACGAGCGCGGTGGCGAGGATGGTCAGCGAGCCGCCGTCCTCGATGTTGCGCGCCGCACCGAAGAAGCGCTTCGGCGGGTAGAGCGCGGTCGAGTCGACACCACCGGACAGGATGCGCCCGGAGGCCGGGGCCGCCAGGTTGTACGCACGGCCCAGACGGGTGATCGAGTCGAGCAGCACGACCACGTCGTGGCCGAGCTCGACGAGGCGCTTGGCGCGCTCGATGGCGAGCTCCGCGACCGTGGTGTGGTCCTCGGCCGGGCGGTCGAAGGTCGAGGAGATGACCTCGCCCTTGACCGACCGCTGCATGTCGGTGACCTCTTCCGGACGCTCGTCGACCAGGACGACCATCAGGTGGCACTCGGGGTTGTTGACCGTGATCGCGTTGGCGACCGCCTGCATGATCATGGTCTTGCCGGTCTTCGGCGGGGCCACGATCAGACCGCGCTGGCCCTTGCCGATCGGCGACACGAGGTCGATGATCCGCGTGGTCAGCACGCCCGGGTCGGTCTCCAGACGGAGCCGGTCCTGCGGGTACAGCGGCGTCAGCTTGCTGAACTCCGGGCGGCCGCGGCCGGAGTCGGCCGCCATGCCGTTCGCGGAGTCCAGACGGACCAGCGCGTTGAACTTCTCGCGGCGCTCGCCGTCCTTGGGCTGGCGGACCGCGCCGGTGACGTGGTCACCCTTGCGCAGACCGTTCTTGCGGACCTGGGCCAGCGAGACGTACACGTCGTTCGGGCCCGGCAGGTAGCCGGAGGTCCGGATGAACGCGTAGTTGTCGAGGATGTCCAGGATGCCCGCGACGGGGATCAGCACGTCGTCGTCGGCGACCTGCGGCTCGGCGGGGCCGAACTCCTCGCGGCCACCGCGACGGCCGCGGCGGTCCCGGTAACGGCCCCGACGGCCGCGGCGGCCCTCGTCGTCGTAACCGTCGTCCTGGGGACCGTTGTTCTGCTGACCCTGACCACCCTGGCCGCCCTGACCCTGGCCCTGGCCGCCCTGGCGCTGCTGGCGCTGGCCGCCCTGGCCCTGCTGGTCGTCGCCCTTGCCGCGGCGCTCGCCCCGCTCGCCGCGGTCACGGTCGCCACGGTCGCGGTCGCCGCGCTGGCGGCCCTGGCGGTCGCCCCGCTCGCCACCGCGCTCGCCGCGGTCCCGGCGGTCGCGCCGGCCCTCGGCGCCGTCGACGGCCTCGGCGGCCTTGGCGTCCGGCTGGGCGTCGGTCTTCTGCTCGGTCCGGACGTCCGCCTTGGCCTCGGCCTTGGCGGTCTGCGGCTCGGCGACGGCGGTCGCGGACTCCGGGGAGCCGGCGGCCGCGGTGGCACGACGGCGACGGCGCTCGCCCGTGGGCTGGTCGTCTCCCCCGGCCTCCCGGCCTCGCTCGGCCTGGGGGGCGCCCCCGGCCGGCTGGCCGGGGATCTCGATCTGCTGCTGGGCGGCAGGCTTCTCGGCGGCCTCGTCACCCGTACGGGCCTTGGAGGTGGCGCGGCGCTTGGGCTTCGTCTCGGTCGCGTCGGCGCCCTTGGCGGGGGCGGCGGAGCCGGAACCGGCCTGCGCCTCCTTGATGACCTCGATCAGCTGGCTCTTGCGCATCCGCGCGGTGCCCCTGATGCCGAGGCCGGACGCGACCTGCTGCAGCTCGGCCAGGACCATGCCGTCGAGGCCGGTGCCGGAGCGGCGGCGCCGTGAGGTGGTGCCAGAGGCAGCACCTGCGGCGGGCGCGGAGTCGTCGACAGAAGTGTCGGCTGTCACGCCCATCAGATCGGTGGTGTCGCTCACGAAGGGTCCTTCCCTGGAGCGGACGTCGGCCTGTCTGGCTCGGCGACCGGTTGTGCTGTCCGAACGCGGCTCGTGACCTGGGGTCACTGACCGTGCCGGGGCGGTGGTCCGCCGCGTGCGGCGGAGAGATAAACGTGCGTGGGGTCCGGCCCGAGTTCCCCTACTCGGCCCCCTGGGAAAAGCGGGGGGTGTCGTGCCGGGTTCCGGAGCGTGCTCGGAAACTGCTCAGGCAGGCTGCGCAGGCAGTTTGGGAGGCTCCCGGAAGAAAGGCGGTCCCTGAAGGGGACACGAAGCACCGCGCCGCGATAACGACCGATGCAGACTTGAGGTTAACACTACCGGATCCAACAAACATTCCCCCTCTCGTTCACCGGCAAGCCGCGCGTCCCGCCCTGGAGGCCCTAGGAGCCCAGTGGCAGGACGCTCGCGCCCGAGGCGTCGAGGCGGAGCCTGTTCGCGGCCCACCCTTCGCCCGCCAGCCGTGCGACCTTGTCGGCCGCACCGTCCTCGACCAGCGCCAGGACCGTGGGCCCCGCGCCGGAGATGACCGCGGGGACGCCGTCCGCGCGCAGCCGGTTGACCAGCGCCACACTCTCGGGCATCGCGGGTGCCCGGTATTCCTGGTGGAGCCGGTCCTCGGTGGCCGGGAGCAGCAGCTCGGGGCGCCTGGTCAACGCCTCCACGAGCAGTGCCGCACGCCCGGCGTTGGCCGCCGCGTCCCCGTGCGGGACGGTGCGCGGCAGCAGCCCCCGCGCGGTCTCCGTCAGCACCGGCTTGCCGGGCACGAAGACCACCGGAACGACGGAATCCGCGGGGTCCATCCTGATGGCCCGCGCCGCTCCCCCCTCCATCCAGGAGAGCGTGAACCCGCCGAGCAGACAGGCCGCGACGTTGTCGGGGTGGCCCTCGATCTCGGTGGCCAGCTCAAGGAGCGCGACATTGTCGAGCCTGGCGTCGCCGCCTATGGTCACCGCGCGCGCCGCGACGATGCCGGCGCAGATGGCGGCCGACGAGGAGCCCAGGCCCCGGCCGTGCGGGATGCGGTTGGCGCAGACGACCTCAAGGCCGCGCGGCTGTCCGCCGAGCAGGTCGAACGCGGTGCGCAGCGACCGTACGAGGAGGTGGCTCTCGTCGCGGGGCAGCGTCTCGGCGCCCTCGCCCGCGATGTCGATGTGCAGGCCGGAGTCGGCGACGCGGACGACCACGTCGTCATACAGCCCCAGTGACAGGCCCAGGGCGTCGAAGCCCGGGCCGAGGTTGGCACTGGTGGCGGGGACGCGCACCCGTACGGCGGCGGCGCGGAATGCGGGACCGGCCATCGCTCTGATGACTCTCCTTGTGAGACTGCTGCGAGATTTTCGAAGAGGTACCCAAGACCCGACGGCCACAGGGGCAACTGCACCGCGGCATATGCGGCGGGGTGGGTTGGGTACAGCCTATCGAAGGAAGGTTCAGTGGCGACATAGGGCGCACAGGAGGCGCACGATGCGTGTCGCGAGCCCCCTGCGCCCCTGCGTGCCGAGTTGCACGACGTTGTACGCGTTCTGCGTACGCGTTCTGCCTACGCCAGACCGAGGCGCTCGGCCGCGACCGCCGCGTCCACCGGCACCGTGACCGGCTGCGGAGCGCCCGCGACGGCCCAGTCCGGGTCCTTGAGGCCGTTGCCGGTGACCGTACACACGATCGTCTGGCCGGGGTCGACCAGGCCCTGCTCGGCGGCCTTGAGCAGACCGGCGACCGAGGCGGCCGACGCGGGCTCCACGAAGACGCCCTCCTGGGCGGCGAGCAGCCGGTAGGCCCGCAGGATCTCACGGTCCGTCACCTCGTCGATGAGACCGCCCGATTCATCGCGCGCGGCCTCCGCGAACTGCCAGGACGCCGGGTTGCCGATGCGAATCGCGGTGGCGATCGTCGACGGGTCCTTGACCACCTCGCCGCGCACGATCGGCGCCGAACCGGAGGCCTGGAAGCCCCACATGCGGGGCGCGCGGGTGGACACCTTGTCCGCCGCGTACTCCCGGTACCCCCGCCAGTACGCCGTGATGTTGCCGGCGTTGCCCACGGGAAGCACATGGATGTCGGGCGCGTCGCCGAGCATGTCCACGATCTCGAACGCGGCGGTCTTCTGGCCCTCGATACGGACCGGGTTGACCGAATTGACCAGCGCCACCGGGTAGTTGTCGGAGAGGCTGCGGGCCAGCGTCAGACAGTCGTCGAAGTTCCCGTCCACCTGGAGGATCTTCGCCCCGTGGACCAGCGCCTGGCCCATCTTGCCGAGCGCGATCTTGCCCTGCGGCACCAGGACGGCGCAGACCATCTGGGCCCGTACCGCGTAGGCGGCCGCGGAGGCGGAGGTGTTGCCGGTGGAGGCGCAGATGACCGCCTTCGCGCCCTCCTCCTTCGCCCGGGTGATCGCCATCGTCATCCCGCGGTCCTTGAAGGATCCGGTCGGGTTGGCGCCCTCGACCTTGAGGTGGACCTCGCAGCCCGTGCGCTCGGAGAGCACCTGCGCGGGCACGAGCGGCGTGCCGCCCTCGCGGAGGGTGACGACCGGGGTCGTAGCGGAGACGGGGAGCCGGTCCCGGTACTCCTCGATGATTCCGCGCCACTGATGGGCCATTGCTCGTTACTCCCCTTCCACACGCATGATGCTGGCGACGCCCCGCACGGTGTCGAGCTCCCGCAGGACGTCCACGGTCCCGGTGAGGGCCGCGTCGGCCGCGCGGTGGGTGACGACGACGAGGGAGGCCTCGCCGTCCTTCCCCTGCTGGCGGACGGTGTCGATGGACACCCCGCGCTCGGCGAAGACCGTGGCCACCTGGGCGAGCACACCCGGTTTGTCGGCCACGTCGAGGCTGATGTGGTAACGCGTCACCACGTCGCCCATGGGGCTCACGGGCAGCTGGGTGTACGCGGACTCACCGGGCCCGGTGGACTCGGCGAGCTTGTTGCGGCAGACCGCGACCAGGTCGCCCAGGACCGCGGAGGCGGTCGGCGCGCCGCCCGCGCCCGGCCCGTAGAACATCAGCTGTCCGGCGGCCTCGGCCTCGACGAACACGGCGTTGTACGCGCCGCGCACGGAGGCCAGCGGGTGGTCGAGCGGGATCATCGCCGGGTGGACGCGGGCGGTGACGGAACCGCCGTCCGCGGCCCGCTCGCAGATGGCGAGCAGCTTGATGGTGCAGCCCATCTCCTTCGCCGATGCGAAGTCGGCGGCGGTGACCTCGGCCATGCCCTCGCGGTAGACGTCGTCGAGCCGGACCCGGGTGTGGAAGGCGATCCCGGCGAGGATGGCGGCCTTGGCGGCGGCGTCGAAGCCCTCGACGTCGGCGGTCGGGTCGGCCTCCGCGTACCCCAGGGCGGTGGCCTCGTCGAGGGCCTCCTGGTATCCGGCGCCCGTCGAGTCCATCTTGTCGAGGATGAAGTTGGTGGTCCCGTTGACGATGCCGAGCACCCGGTTCACCTTGTCACCGGCGAGCGACTCGCGCAGCGGCCGGATGAGCGGAATGGCACCGGCGACGGCGGCCTCGTAGTACAGATCCCGCCCGTGCTCATTGGCGGCGGCGTGCAGCGCGGCGCCGTCCTGGGCGAGCAGCGCCTTGTTGGCGGAGACGACGGAGGCGCCGTGCTCGAAGGCGGTGGTGATCAGCGTACGAGCGGGCTCGATGCCCCCGATGACCTCGATGATGACGTCGATGTCGCCGCGTTTGACGAGGGCGGTGGCGTCGGTGGTGACGAGGGCGGGGTCGATGCCCTCGCGCACCTTCGAGGGCCGGCGCACGGCGACACCGGCGAGCTCGACGGGCGCGCCGATGCGCGCCGCGAGGTCGTCGGCGTGCGTCGTCATGATGCGCGCCACCTCTGAGCCGACCACTCCACAGCCCAGCAGCGCCACCTTCAGCGGACGCGTACGCATCATCCGACCTCGTTTCCATCTACCAGCTTGAATGCGAACCAGTCTCACTCACCGGACGGAGGTTTCCGCCGCTCGTCCGGATCCTGAGACACATATTCCACTATTTATTCATCGATCCATTCGTTTACTCATCATCCGACGTCGAGCCGCAGGAGATCTTCCTCGGTCTCGCGCCGGACGATCACGCGCGCCTCGCCGTCGCGGACCGCGACGACGGGCGGGCGCAGGGCGTGGTTGTAGTTGCTGGCCATGGAGCGGCAGTACGCCCCGGTCGCCGGCACCGCGAGGAGGTCACCGGGCGCCAGGTCGGCGGGCAGGAACGCGTCCCGTACGACGATGTCGCCGCTCTCGCAGTGCTTGCCCACGACCCGTACCAGCATCGGCTCGGCGTCGGAGGTGCGCGAGACGAGCGAGACGGAGTACTCGGCGTCGTACAGGGCGGTCCGAATGTTGTCGGACATACCGCCGTCGACGCTGACGTACGTCCGCAAGCCCTCAAGCGGCTTGATCGTCCCGACTTCGTACAGCGTGAAGGCACTGGGCCCGACGATCGCGCGCCCCGGCTCGACGGAGATGCGCGGCGTACGCAGCCCGGCGGCCTCGCACTCGCGGGTGACGATTTCGTTGAGCGCCTTGGCGATCTCGTGCGGCTCGCGGGGGTCGTCGTCGGAGGTGTACGCGATGCCGAGCCCGCCGCCGAGGTCGATCTCGGGCAGCTCGACACCGTGCTCGTCACGGACGTCGGCGAGCAGCTGCACAACGCGCCGGGCGGAGACTTCGAAACCCGCCATGTCAAAGATCTGAGACCCGATGTGGGAGTGAATGCCGATGAGTTCGAGCCCGTCGAGCTTCAGCGCCCGCCGCACGGCCTCGGCGGCCTGCCCCCCGGCAAGGGCGATGCCGAACTTCTGATCTTCATGAGCGGTGGCGATGAATTCATGGGTGTGCGCCTCGACGCCCACGGTCACCCGGATCTGGACGCGCTGGCGCCTGCCGAGGCCCTGGGCGATGTGCGCGACGCGGACGATCTCCTGGAAGGAGTCGAGGACGATGCGCCCGACGCCGACCTCGACGGCCCGCCGGATTTCCTCCTCGGACTTGTTGTTGCCATGGAAGGCGATGCGCTCGGCGGGCATTCCGGCGGAGAGGGCGGTGGCGAGCTCGGTGCCGGAGCAGACGTCGAGGTTGAGCCCTTCCTCGTGGAGCCACCGCACGATGGCGCGGGAGAGGAAGGCCTTCCCGGCGTAGAACACATCGGCGTCCTTGCCGAAGGCGTCGGCCCAGGCGCGGCAGCGGGCGCGGAAGTCGGCCTCGTCGAGGAAGTACGCGGGGGTCCCGAACTCCTCGGCGAGGGAGGCGACATCGAGCCCGGCGACGGTGGCGACTCCGTCGTCGTCGCGCCCGACGGTCTGCGACCAGACCTTCGGATCAAGGGAGTTGAGGTCGGCGGGCGGCGCCGAGTAGTGCCCTTCGGGGAAGACGTCGGCGTGACGGGGCCCGGCGGGGTGTGCGGAACGGCTCATGCTGTCACTCTCACAACTCTTACGACTCTCACGAGTTCACAGGAATTCAGGGGCGTCGATACCGAACAGGGACAGGCCACCGGCCAGCACCGCCCCGGCGGCTTCGGCGAGCGCGAGCCGGGCACGGTGGGCGGCCAAGGGTTTCTCGTCCCCGAGCGGCAGCACGGTGTGCTGGAAGTCGAGAACGGCGTCGGCGATCCCTTCGAGCTGCCGGGCGACCCGGTCGGGGGCGGCCAGGCGTGCGGCGCGGAGGAGGACGTCGGGGTGGTCGGCGAGGAGACGGTGGAGGGGGGCGGCCCGGTCCGGGGTACCGGTTTGGCCCGGGGCGCCGGTTTCACCTGGGGTGCCGGTTGCGTCCGGGGCGCTGGTTTCGCCCGGGGTACCGGTTTCGCCCGGGGCGCCGGTGAAGCCGAGGGCGTGGGCGTTGCGGGTGAGGGCGCGGGTGCGGCTGTACGCGTACCGGACGCGGAAGTACGGATTGCTGTCGCGCTGGGCGAGGAGCTCGGCGGCCGGGGCGGGCCGGTCGGGGGCGGCGGCGCGGAGGTAGGCCCAGCGGGCGGCGTCGGGGCCGACGCGGCCTGCTTCGGGATCGGGGAGGACGTGGAGCCGTTCACTCCCGTACGGGGTGATCTCGGCGGTGGCGCCCTGCGAGCGCAGCAGCTCGACGACCACGGAGGTGACGGCGAGGGCGCGGGGCTCGTCGACGGGGGCGAATGAGGTGTGCTGCCCGGCGAGGGAGTCGCCGTACCCGTAGCGCGGGCCGAGCGCGAGCACCCGGCGTACGAGCTCGTCGTGAGCGGATTCGGCGGCCAGGGTGAAATTGAGGAACCCCGGCCCGGTGATGTCGACGCGCGCGACCCCGGGGGCGCCGGTGAGCCGCCCGCGCAGGGCCTCGGCCACGGCGCGGGGCGCGAGCCCGGAGGCGGCGGCGAGCTTCAGCGCGACGGCACTGGCGTAGTCCCCTCCCCCGCCCGGCCGGGGCCGCTCGACCTTGACGTCATCGGGCACGGCCACCCCGAGCACACCCTCGTCGACGGCGCTGCGCACGGCACGCACGACGGTACGGGAGAGCTCTGCGGGGGTCACGGGACAAGCGTATGGGAGAGGGGGGTGGGGGCGGGTAATCGGTTTCGGGATGTGGGCGGGGGGCCCTCCCGGGGGGGGCGGGTGGATGGGGGGTGCGGCGCCGCCCGGGGGGTGGGGTCCGTCGGGCCGGGGCGGGGGCCCCTGCCAGGGGGCGGGGGATGCGGGGTGGGGCGGGGCCGTGGGCGTGTCGGGCGCGCGGCGGGCGGGG
>NZ_JBHWUR010000073.1:0-36455 GCF_042737755.1 Streptomyces sp. NPDC059994 | reverse complement strand
GTCGTATTCGGCTCGCATGAGGCGCAGTCGGACGAGGGTGTCGTCGTCGTGGTCGTCCCCGCGCTGTTCTTCGGCCTCCTGGACGGCCTTGCCAATGAGGAGCCGGTGGTCGGCCGGCAGTCCTTGCCAGGACTCGGGGCGACGGGCGGTTCGGCTCTGTCCGGGAGGTTCGGCCGGTCAGACCCGGCCGCCGGTCGTGCGGCGGCGCCTTGCCACGAACACGGCACCGCCGATGGCGGCCAGAGCCACCAGGGACCCGCCCACGGCCATCTCGGTCTGGGTCGGACCGGCGGAGCCGCCGAGCCCGCCCATCGCGCCACGGCCGGGGAGCACGGTGAAGCTGCGCGTCTCCGTTCTGGGGTTGTCGTTGCAGCGGACCGACAGGTTGTACGCCCCGGGGGTGATGTGGTCGTGGATCCTGGCGGTCGCGAATCCGGTGTCCCCGCCCGAGAGGGACGTCGGGGAAAAGGCGTTCGACGTCACGATGCCGCCGTGACCGCAGCCGTTGGCCGTGATCGTCAGCGTGGAGCCCGGGTGCACCGCGCTGGGGTTGACGGTGACGTTGCTCGGGCCGAAGTTGGCGGAGGCGAGTGGGGCCGAGAGCCCCACCGCCGCGAAGGCGGCCACGGCCACCGGGAGAGCGCGTGCAGCACGCATGGTTGAACCTCCGAGGGAGGGCGCCCCAAAGCCGTGCTCCGGGAAATTCGACGAGTACGCCTCCCATCACGAACCCTCACCGGACGCTCTTCACCTCGCATGTCGCGCTGGTCCACCCTGGTGAGCCGACACGCCGGTGAACGCACCTCCGATCTGACGGACCCGCAGGTCACAGACCGTCAGAACTTTTATCGGACCATGACACGGATGGGTCACCCCGGGGTACCGCCCCGGACGGCGCCCCGAGGGAGCCGTCACCCCCGTCACCACCCGTTCGCACCTCCCTGATCGCCGGAGTGCGATCACGCCCTTACCGTGCCTACAGGTGCCACGGAGGGCTTTGGAGGGAGCGAGATGCGGCAGGAAGAGGGCGGCTCGGAGCATCGCAGGCGGTCGCCGTGGGGAGCGCTCGCCCTGGTGATGCTCACCGGTCTGGCTCTGATGCGGAACGGCGCCGACGTCACGATGGGCCCCCCGCAGCCCGCGGCGGCGGCAGCCCTGACGGGCAGGCAGGAGGTGTTCGTCCCCGCCACGTCCCTCACCCCGGTCGAGCCGCTGACGTACGCGCCGGCCTCCCGGATCAAGATCGGCGCGATCAAGGTCGACGCCCCGGTCATCGAGGTCGGCATCGACCAGGACGGCTGGGTGCAGGCGCCTCCGCCGGACGACCCCAATCTGGCGGGCTGGTACCAGAACGCGATCTCCCCCGGCCAGAGCGGCACCGCCGTCATGGTCGGCCACGTCGACACCCTGCGGGGCCCCGCCGTCTTCTACGGCCTGGGCTCGCTCAGGAAGGGCAACCACGTCGAGGTGACCCGCTACGACGGGCACGTGGCCGTCTTCGAGGTGTACGGCGTCGAGGTCTACGACAAGAACAACTTCCCGGGTGCCCAGGTGTACGGCGACACCGGGCACCCGGAGCTGCGGGTGATCACCTGCGGGGGCGGCTTCACCCGCGCCAAGGGCTACGACGGCAACGTGGTCGTCTTCGCCCGCATGGTCGCCACCCGCTGAACCGGCCCGGCCTCAGCGCCGCTTGGGCGGTACGCGCAGGTGGTAGCCCGAGGTGAGCAGCCGGGGCAGATAGGTGCGCAGCGCCGCCACGCTCTGCGAGCGGTCGCCCCCGGCGTCGTGCGAGAGCACCACGACGCCCGGGGCGGCGCCGTCCCGGATCCGGCGCACGATCGTGTCGGTGCCGGGCGTCGTCCAGTCGAGCGTGTCGAGGGTCCAGCCCATCGGCTCCATGCCGAGTTCGGCGCCGATCTGGAACGAGTTGCGGTTCCAGGCGCCGTAGGGCGCGCGGAACCACTGCGGCCGCTCGCCGAGCACCTCCTCGATCACCTCGCTGGTGCGGGTCATCTCGTCGCGTACCGCGTCCCGCGACATCGTGATGAGCAACGGATGGGTCCAGGAGTGGTTGCCGATCACATGCCCGTCGTCGCGCATCTCGCGCAGCAGGTCGCGGTTGTCGGTGGCCATCTCGCCGCAGACGAAGAACATCGCGCGTACGTCGTGCTCGCGCAGGGTCCGCAGGATCTCCGGCGTGTAGCGCGGGTCGGGGCCGTCGTCGAAGGTCAGCACCATGGTGTCGGGGCCGAGCTGGGGCATGCTCAGGAACGGCCGGCGCCGCACCGGCGGCAGCGCGGTGCGGTACTGCGGCGGGGCCTCGGCGGTCATCGGTTCGAGGCGGTACGCGGTGGACTTCAGCCGGGGCGCGGCGGCCTGCGGGCCGGCGGCGGGCCCGGCGGCCGCTCCCGTGGCCCCGCCCTCCGGCGCGCCGGTGTCCTCGGCGGTCAGCATCCGCAGGGCGGCGGCGGCTCCCAGGCAGGCGCCGACGCGCAGGAGCGTGCGCCGCCCGGGGAGCATCTCATCCTTTTTCATGAGCCATGGCTCGCACGGCACACGGCCCCGGCGGCTGAAGCGCACCGCCCGCACGGCCGAAAACACCCGTTGGGACGCACCCGGGGCGGACCGTTGACGTCCGAGGCTCAGTGGCGCCGCACCAGCGGGAACGGCAGTGTCTCACGGATCGTCAGACCGGTGAGGAACATGACGAGCCGGTCCACGCCGATGCCGAGCCCGCCGGTGGGCGGCATGGCGTACTCCAGCGCGTCCAGGAACTCCTCGTCCAGTTCCATCGCCTCCGGGTCGCCGCCCGCAGCGAGGAGCGACTGCGCGGTGAGCCGCCGCCGCTGCTCCACCGGGTCGGTCAACTCCGAGTAGGCGGTGCCCAGTTCGGTGCCGAACGCCACCAGGTCCCAGCGCTCGGCCAGCCGGGGGTCACGGCGGTGCTGACGGGTGAGCGGCGAGACGTCGGTCGGGAAGTCCTTGTAGAACGTGGGCAGCTGGGTCTTCTCCTCGACCAGCCGTTCGTACATCTCCAGGGCCACATCGCCCCTGGTGTTCTCGGGCGTGTGCGGGATCCCGGCCCGGTCGCACAGCCGGCGCAGCTCCCGCTCGTCGGTGTCGGCGCCGACCTCCTCGCCCAGCGCCTCGGAGAGCGCCCCGTACAGCGTCTTGACCGGCCACGGGCCGGAGATGTCGTGCTCCACGAGCCGCCCGTCGGGCCCGGCCTTGTGCGCCACCGGCGCGCCGAACGCGGCCGTCGCCGCGCCCTGGATGAGCTCGCGGGTCAGATCGAGCATCACGTCGTAGTCGGCGAAGGCCTGGTAGGCCTCCAGCATCGTGAACTCGGGGTTGTGCTTGTACGAGACGCCCTCGTTGCGGAAGGTGCGGCCCATCTCGAAGACCTTCTCGACCCCGCCGACGCAGAGCCGCTTCAGATACAGCTCGGGGGCGATCCGCAGATACAGGTCCAGGTCGTAGGCGTTGATGTGGGTGGTGAAGGGGCGGGCGTTGGCGCCTCCGTGGATCTGCTGGAGCATCGGGGTCTCGACCTCCAGATAGCCGCGGTCCAGCAGGCCCTGGCGCAGCGCCTGGACCGCGGTGGAGCGGGCCCGTACGACGTCGCGGGCCTCGGGCCTGGCCACCAGGTCGAGGTAGCGGCGGCGTACCCGGGCCTCGGGGTCGGCCAGGCCGAGCCGTTTGTCGGGCAGCGGGCGCAGACACTTTCCGGTCATCTGCCAGCCGGTGGCGAAGAGCGAGTACTCGCCCTTGGCCGTGGTGCCGGTGGTGCCCGTGGCGGTGATGTGGTCGCCGAGGTCGACATCGCGGGTGAAGTGGTCGAGGACCTCCGCGCCCGTGCCGTCCCGGGTGAGCGCCAGCTGGAGGTCGCCCGACCAGTCGCGCAGCACGACGAAGACGACCCCGCCGAAATCGCGTACGGCCATGACGCGCCCGGCCACCGTGGCGGCCGTTCCCGCACCGGCCTCCCGCAGCTTCGCCAGGGTGTGCGTGCGCGGCGGGATGACCACCGGATACGGTTCGGCGCCCTCGGCGCGCAGCCGCTCCAGCTTGCGGTGGCGCACCCGCACCTGCTCGGGCAGCTGCCGCTCCCCCGCCCCCTCGGCGCCCGGCTCGGACAGGCCGAGCGCCTCGATGGACGGCAGGCCCTCGGTGGTGCCCGGGCTGGTCACGCCCCTGGGGTGCCCCTTGCCCCACAGCTTGCGCAGACTGGGTACGGAGACGAAGCCCTCGGCGATGCCGGAGGCGAGCCCCACGCGGGCGAGCGAGCCCGCGTCCCCGTAGCAGAGGAAGCGCGGGAACCACTGCGGCTGGTACTTCACGTTCGACCGGTACAGCGCCTCCAGCTGCCACCATTTGGAGAAGAACAGCAGCAGCCTGCGCCACAGCCGCAGCACCGGGCCCGCACCGATCCGGGCGCCCTCCTCGAAGGCGGAGCGGAACACGGCGAAGTTGAGCGAGATCCGCCGTACGCCCAGCTTCGGCGCGTACGCGCAGAGCTCGGCCACCATGAACTCCATGACGCCGTTGGGCGCGCTGCGGTCGCGCCGCATCAGGTCCAGCGAGATGCCGTCCGGGCCCCACGGCACGAACGAGAGCAGCGCGGTGAGCGTGCCGTCGGCGGCGAAGGCCTCCACGAGCAGACAGTCCCCGTCGGCCGGGTCGCCGAGGCGGTCGAGGGCCATGGAGAAGCCGCGTTCGGTCTCGGTGTCGCGCCAGGCGTCGGCCCGGTCGACGATCTGGCCCATCTCCTGGTCGGTGAGCGCCGAGTGGCGGCGGATCCGGGTGGTGGCGCCGGTGCGGGCGACCCGGCGCACGGCCTGCCGGGTGACCCGCATCTCGCGGCCGTCCAGGTCGAACCGGGCGACGTACAGGATCGCCTCGTCGCCCAGCTGCATGGCGCCCAGACCTTGCCGGGCGTAGACGGTGGCGCCCTCCTCGGAGGCGCCCATCACGGCGGGCGCCCAGGCGTACTTCCTGGCCACGTCCAGCCAGGCGGCGATGGCGGGCCCCCACGCCCCGGGGTCGCCCACCGGGTCGCCGCTGGCCAGCGCGACCCCGGCCTCCACCCGGTAGGTGACGGCCGCCTTGCCGTTCGGCGAGAACACGACCGCCTTGTCGCGGCGGGTGGCGAAGTAGCCGAGCGAGTCCTCCCGGCCGTAGGCGCGCAGCAGGGCCCGGATGCGCGGCTCCTCGTCGCCGTGCAGCGCGGCCTCCATGCGCTGCGAGCGGAAGAGCGTGGTGGCCGCGCTGAGCAGGGCGATCGCGCCGAAGAGGCCGAGGAAGAAGTAGAGCGGGCGGGGCGGGCGGCCGTCGAACTGGCCGTTGGAGGCGAGCCCGCCGAGCACCCGGTTGGTGGCCCACAGCAGCCGCTGGCCGCGCGGGAGCGTACCGGGGAAGATCTCCACCAGACCCCAGCCGGCCAGGATGCCCGCGGCGAGCCCGAGCACCAGGACGAGCAGCGCCCGGTGGACGGCGCCGCGCCGGGTCTCGGCGTAGAACTCGCCGCGCGCCAGGATCAGCACGAGAAGCGCGGCCCCGCACACGATGCCGTTGGCGGCCCACATCCACTCGGCGACGGCGACGAGCAGCGCGTCGGCGAGGAAGAGCAGCCCGAGGTAGCCGACCACCAGCCACCAGGCGACCTTCTTGCGGGCGCCGATCGCGGCGGCGAGCAGCAGCAGGAAGACGGCGTAGGCGAGGTTGGCGCTGACGGGGACGGTGACCCGGTCGAGGAACCAGGAGACCGGCCGCAGCCATCTGCGCAGGACGGGCACCAGCGCGATGGCCCCGCAGAACAGCCCGAGCCCGGCGAAGAACATCGCGAAGGCCTCCGGCACCCGGCTCAGGAACCGGGACCGCGAGGGCGTCCGGGCCCGTGCCGGTATGGGCGTCTCCTCGCTGACACTCATGCCTTGCACTCTAGGGAGCGGCACGCCGGGCCGCCTGTCGGACGCGCCCCGGCGTGCGGCTAGCCTCGATGGCGTGACTGCATCCTTCGAACGCGGTACGGACGGTCCCAAGGTCATCGTCGTCGGGGTGGACGGCTCCGACTCCTCGCTGCGCGCGGCGGCGTACGCGAGCGGTCTGGCCCGGCGCCAGCACGCGCTGCTCGCGGTGGTCTACGTCCAGCCGCTGGTGACCGCGGGCGCCGCGATGGGGGCACCGATCGCCGACACCACCGAGGAGATCGCCGAGGGCCTCGCCGAGGAGATCCGCGCGGCGGCGGAACGGGTGAGGGACATCTGGACCGTGCGCTGGGAGTTCCACACCCTGCGCGGCGACGCGTACGGGGGCCTGGTGACGGCCGCCGACGAGCTCAAGGCGGACGCGGTGGTGGTGGGCGCGTCGGAGTCGGCGGGCCACCGCATCATCGGCTCGGTGGCGATCCGCCTGGTGAAGGCGGGCCGCTGGCCGGTGACGGTGGTGCCGTAGCGTCAGCCCGGTCTTTGTCCGCGGACCGTCTGTGGCTGGTCGCGCAGTTCCCCGCGCCCCTGAACGCGCCCCTGCGGGGCGATCCCTGCGGCAACCCCGGCGACCCCGACCCCCAGGGGCGCGGGGAACTGCGCGGGCAACCCAGCACGGTCCGCGGACGAACGGGGTCCGGGGCGCAGCCCTACCCCGTCGCCATCCGCAACCCGTCCCTCGCCGCCCCGCGGCCCAGCACCGCCTCCCGGATCCCCGCCTCGGCCGTGCGGTAGTCCTCCCGGTCGGGGGAGGTGCGCAGGGCCTCGGGGAGGTTGACGACACGGCCGCGGTCCGCGTCGACCCACTGGGGGACGAACTCCGCCTTGGTGACCTCCCAGCGCGCCCCCGCCCGCACGGGCGGCGCGAACGTGAAGCGGGCGATGGAGCTCATGTTGCCGCGCGGGTCGCGCGCGCCGGTGTTGTTGAACATCTCCCCGGCGATCTGGTCGCCCTCGCCGTAGACGATCCAGGTGCCGTTGACCTTCTCGTACGCCTGCGGGATGTGCGCGTGCGTGCCCAGGATCAGGTCGATGTCGGGGCGGCCGCCGGTGCGGGACGCGGTGAGCTCCTTGCCCAGCTGGAGCTGCTGCTCGTCGGGCTCGGTCTGCCACTCGGTGCCCCAGTGGAGGCTGACGACGACCACGTCGGCCCCCGCCCTGCGGGCCGCGCGCGCGTCCGCGAGGATCTTCTGCTCGTCGATGAGGTGGACGGCCCACGGCTGCCCGTCGGGCATCGGATAGCCGTTGGTGTCGTAGGTGTACGCCAGCTGGGCGACCTTGGCGCCGCCCGCCTCCAGCAGGGCGGGTGTCGCGGACTCGGTGGCGGTGCGGCCCGAACCGGTGTGCTTGAGGCCCGCCTTGTCGAAGGCGCGCAGGGTCCGGGCGATCCCGTCGGCCCCGTCGTCGAGGCTGTGGTTGGACGCGGTCGAGCAGGAGTCGTACCCGGCGTCCTTGAGCGCGGCGGCCACCTGCGGCGGCGACTTGAACGCCGGATAGCCGGTGAAGGGCCCGCCGTCCGGCCCGTACACCGTCTCCATATGACAGATCGCCAGGTCCGCCCGGGAGATCAGCGGCCTGACCCCGGCGAGCATCGGCCGGAAGTCGTAGCCGTCGCCGCTCGCGTCGGCCGCGGCGCGCTCGATGGTCGAGGAGTGCGGCAGTACGTCACCGGTCGCGACCAGCGTGAACGCGCGCGGCCCCGCCGCCGCCGAGCCGCCGGCCGGCGACGGCGTGCCGGGCCGCTCGGAGTCCTGGTGGTGCGGCAGGCGCGCGGGGGCGGGGTGCTCCGCCGCGCACCCGGCGGTCGCGGCGAGGGCGAGGGCCGCGACGGCCGCCGTCCGCCGGCTCGTTCTGCTGGTCATGGCACCGGGCTCCATGGGTCGGAAATGTCTGATGGGTTATCAGATATCCATATCATGCATATTTGACCCGATTCCCCAACCGTTCGCCGCACCATTCGCCGCTCCATTCGACCGTTCGTCGCATGTGGTGGTCCGGCGGCTGTCCCTTCGCGCCCGGCTGCGCTCGGATACGGGCTGCGGCCTGCGGATTCTCGGGAAGGGAGCGCCACGGTGAGCACGGATTTCTCGGATGCGGCCCCACGAGGTGCGGCGCCGCCGCGGCGGTACACCCGCGAGCCCGATCTGGCGGCGCTCCAGCGCGAGCACGGCCCCGCCCTGATGCACTTCCTGCTCGGCCTCACCTACGGCGACCGGCAGCGCGCCGAGGATCTGCTCCAGGAGACGCTGGTCCGGGCCTGGCAGCACCCGGAGGCGTTCGAGGGCCCGTACGCCTCGATGCGGCCGTGGCTGTTCACCGTCGGGCGACGCCTCGCGATCGACGCCCGCAGGAACCGGCAGGCGCGGCCGGCCGAGGTCCACGACGCCACGCTCGACGCGCGCGTGGAGGCGCAGGACGACCACGCCGAGCGGTCGGCGGCGACGCTTGACGTACGGGACGCGGTGCGCACCCTGAACCCCGGGCACCGGGCGGTGCTGGCGCAGATCTACTTCCGGGGGCTGAGCGTGGCCGAGGCGGCCGAAGTCCTGGGGGTGCCGTGCGGCACCGTCAAGTCCCGTTCGTACTATGCTCTGCGGGCCCTGGCGCGGGCCCTGCCGGGCTACTCGTCCGGCGGCCCGTCCGCCAGGTCCTCCTCGGAGAGCAGGGCCAGCATCGAGGGTGCCTCCGCGACCTCCAGGTAGGCCGCGCGGCAGCCGGAGCAGATGCGCAGATGACCGGCGACCCGGCGGTCCTCGTCCGGCGCGAGGGCGCCGAGGACGTACGCGCCGAGCAACTGCCGCACATGCATGGGCACCTCGTGTGGGACGACGGATCCTGCCCTTCTGGCCACGGCGGGCACGCGCCCCCGGTTCAATGCTCCCTGGAGCTCCCTGGAGCGCCTGGACAGTCGATGAAAGAGGCGAGACGGAATGCGTCCGGAGGGTACGAACGGGACCAGTGGTGGCGAGCTGCTGGTGCCGATGGCATGGATGTACGCGGAGTACATCGCCGACGAATTACTGCGCACCGGCGATCTGATGCCGCCGACGACGCTCGAATTCAGGGCCGGACGCAACGCCTTGGCGTTGACGATCTTCCTGTCGGACGGCGCGGTCGGTGGCGCGCGGGTGGTGGCCCGGCTCGACGAGTGGAGTTCGCTCACCGCGGCCGGCCGGCCGTGGCACAGCTGGGTCCGCGAGCGCCTTCGGGAGCGGGAGGCGGCCGGGTCCGGCCCCGACCTGGCACTGGCGCGGGACGCGTGGCGGTGGCTGGAGGAGACCGAGCTGCTGGCCGCGGACCTGGACGCGGTGGTGCCGGGCGGTCTCGACCCGCGGGCCGAGACCGAGGACGAGCCGCGGGTGTGGACCCCGGCGTGGGAACTCGGCCTGCCGCTCGGGCATCTGTCGATCCATCTGTTCTGACGCACCATCAGAACACAGGCGCGCGGATCGTCAGCGACCGCCGCGACGCAGCAGCTGGTCGCGGAGGGTACGCGCATGGCGGCGGCTGACGGGGAGCTCGGCCCCGCCGATGCGGACGGTCATACTGCCCGCCTCCAGGCGCAGTTCGTCGATCCTGGAGAGCGCCACGAGATGGCTGCGGTGGATGCGCACGAACCCGTGCGCGCGCCAGCGGCCCTCCAGCGTGGAGAGCGGCACGCGCACGAGGTGGCTGCCTGAGCCGGTGTGCAGCCGGGCGTAGTCGCCCTGCGCCTCGGCGTACGCGATGTCGGCGACGGCCAGGAACCGGGTGACTCCACCGAGCTCGACGGCTATGTGGGCCGCCGGGGACTCATGGACCTCCGGGACCGACGGGGTCCGGTCGCCCGTCATCTCCGCCACCCGGCGCACCGCCTCCGCGAGCCGCTCCCTGCGGACGGGCTTGAGTACGTAGTCGACCGCCTTCAGGTCGAACGCCTGGACGGCGAAGCCCTCGTGCGCGGTGACGAAGACGATCAGCGGCGGCCGGGCGAACCCGGCGAGCAGCCGGGCGATGTCGAGTCCGGTGAGCCCCGCCATGTGGATGTCGAGGAAGACGACGTCGACGCCCTGTTCGTCGTCGGGCCCGGCGTCCAGCGCGCCCCCGATCAGGCGCAGCGCGTCGGTGGCCCCGGTGGCGCCCTCGGCGCTGCGGATCCTCGGATCGGCGCGCAGGAGGTACAGAAGCTCTTCGAGGGCGGGGGCTTCGTCGTCGACGGCCAGTACGCGCAGCATGCGGTCGGATTGTAGGTGCGCCGACTCCTTACTGTCCCTTCTCGTGTGACTTGAGTGATTGGGCCGCCGTCTGCGTACCAGACGGCATGAGGCCGCTGGAACTCCACCGGGACGTCGGAGCGTACGCGCTCGGTGTGCTCGGTGTCGCCGACACCTTCCGCTTCGAGGAGCACCTGGCGGGGTGCGCGCACTGCGCACACCTGCTGGAGGAGCTCGGGAGCGTGGAGGCGCTGCTCGCCGCGTACGCCCGCTGGACGCCCCCCGGGGTGGATCCGGTCGCCGCGCCGTCGCCCGGGCTGCTGCACTCGGCGCTCGGCGCGGTCGGCGTCCGGATGCGGGCGCAGCGCAGAAGGCGGCTCGGCCTCATGGTGGCCGCGGCGGCGCTGGTGGTGGGCGCGCCCTTCGCCGCCCTGAACCTGATGGCGGACCCGGCCGCGCCGCACTGGACGGCGACCGCGTCGGCGCCCGGCGTGACGGCGACGCTGGCGGCCGCGCCCACCGGGTTCGGCACCGACGTCGGGCTCGACGTGGGCGGGGTGCGCGGCCCCGCGGTGTGCACGCTGGTCGCGGTGGGGCGCGGCGGCGAGGAGAACACGGTGGCGACCTGGGCGGTACGGGACGGGGCCCGGGTGACGATGCGGGGGGCCGCGGCGCTGGCGCCCGCCGACATCTCCCGCTTCGAGGTACGGACCCAGGACGGGGCCCGGCTCGCGACGCTCACCAGATCGGGGTGAGGGCGGGGCGGGTTCCGCCTGACGGGGAGGGCTGGGCGCGCCGCTGGAAACGGCGTGCGTCGGCCGCGGGTGTCTGTGGCCGGTCGCGCGGTTCCCCGCACCGGACTTCCACAGGTCCGCCTACTTGAGCAGCTTGGACATCCGGCGGTCGGCGAGGATCTTGCCGCCGGTCTGGCAGGTGGCGCAGTACTGGAGCGAGGAGTCCGCGAAGGAGACCTCGCGGACGGTGTCGCCGCAGACCGGGCAGGGCTCGCCGGTCCGGCCGTGCACCCGCATCCCGCTCTTCTTCTCCGCCTTGAGACGGCCCGCCCCGAGCCCGTGCGAGCGCTCCACCGCGTCGGTGAGGGTGGCGCGGACCGCCTCGTACAGCGTGGTGATCTCGTCCTCGGTGAGCCGGTCCACCGGCTTGAACGGCGACATCCGCGCCACGTGGAGGATCTCGTCGCTGTAGGCGTTGCCGATCCCGGCGATCAGCGACTGGTCGCGCAGCGCGCCCTTGAGCCGGCGCCGCTCCCCCGCGAGCAGCCCGGCGAACCGGTCACGGCCGAAGCCGGGGGCGAGCGGGTCGGGCCCGAGCCGGGCGATACCGGGCACCTCGCGCGGGTCGTGGACCAGGTACGCGGCGAGGCTCTTGCGGGTGCCCGCCTCGGTCAGGTCGAACCCGGCGCCGCCCTCCAGCGCGACCCGCAGCGCCAGTGGGCCCTTGCCGGGGCGCGGCGGCTCGGTGGGCAGCGCGTCCTGCCAGCGCAGCCAGCCGGCGCGGGCCAGATGGACCGCCAGATGGAGGCCGTCGGCGTCGATGTCGAGGAACTTGCCGTACCGCCCCACCGCGGTGACCGTCCGTCCGTCGAGGGCGCCGACCGGCGGGTCGTACGTCTTGAGGACGCTGATCGCGACGGGCAGCGCGCGGGCGATCCGGTGGCCGACGAGATGTGTGGCGAGGAAGCCACGGAGCGCTTCAACTTCGGGCAATTCCGGCATATCTCACAGATTAACCAGCTCCGTGAGCTCCTCGCGGCCGCGCGCCGACGGCGCCATGGGGCAGATCTCCCGCAGCGGGCAGCCGCCCGGGGTCGGCCGGGTACGGGGCAGCGGCACGCTGGTGACCAGCACGTCGAAGAGGATGCGGGCCACGCCGCCCGTCAGCACCGCGCCGAACCGGTGTACCAGCGGCGGCAGTTGGCCCGCGAGCAGCGCGACCGCCCGGCACCGCGCCCGCGAGGCCGGCGACACTGCCGACCGCACGAGTGCAGCAGTCAAGCGCCAGCGTTCGGTTACGGTCAAGTGCGACCGAATGACGGATTGTTACTGTCAAGTAGCGCGCTCCGGGACGATGAACTCGCACCACACGCACTTGCCGCTGCCCCTCGACTCCACGCCCCACACGTCCGCCAGCCGGTCCACCAGCATCAGGCCGCGGCCCGACACCCCGGAGTCGCCCGCCTCGCGGCGGCGCGGCAGGGCGCTGGAGCGGTCCTCGACCTCGACGCGCATCCGGCGCTCGGGCCCGGCCAGGACCCGTACGGTCACGATGGCGCCGCCGTCGGTGTGCATCAGCGCGTTGGTGATCAGCTCGTCGGCGGCCAGCTCGATCTCGTCCGCCCGCTCCCGGGCGCCCCACGCCCGCACCGCGGCCCGGATCATATGGCGCGAGGAGCTCAGCGCCTCCGGGTCGTTCTGCGCCACGTGCTGCTGGAGCCGGCCGCCGCTCTGCGGGGCCTCCAGGGCGCGCCGGCGCAGGAGCAGCAGCGCCACGTCGTCGTCGCCCGCCCGGTCGTCGACCACGTCGCACAGCCGGTCGGCGAGCTCCTGGAGGTCGCCGGGCCCCGACCGCACCAGCGCGGCCAGCAGCTGCATCCCGTCGTCGAGGTCCGCGCCGGGCTGCTCGACCAGGCCGTCGGTGTACAGCAGCAGGGTCTGGCCGGGGTCCAGCTCGACCGTGGAGACCGGGTATTCGAGCCGCCCGAACTCGGCCGACAGGCCCAGCGGGAGACCGCCCTCGACCGGCAGTCTGCGGCAGCTGCCGTCGCCGTACCGCAGCAGCGGGTCGACGTGTCCGGCCCGTACGAGCTGGACGACTCCGGTCGACAGATCGGCCTCGGCGTAGGTGCAGGTCGCGAAGCGGTCGGTGTCCAGCTCGTGCAGGAACACCGAGGCGCGGGCCATCACGGTGGCCGGGGTGTGCCCCTCGGCGGCGTAGGCGCGCAGTACGATCCGCAGCTGGCCCATCACGGCGGCGGCGTGCGTGTCGTGGCCCTGGACGTCGCCGATGACCGCGCCGACACGGCCGCCGGGCAGCGGGATGACGTCGTACCAGTCGCCGCCGATGTCCCGGCCGAGCCGGGCCGAGCGGTAGCGCACGGCGATCTGGGCGCCGGACACTTCGGGGATGCGGCGCGGCAGCATGGCCTGCTGGAGCCCCTCGGCGAGGTCGTGCTCCTGCTCGTACAAGACCGCCCGCTGGAGGCTCTGCGCGATGGAACTGCCCAGCGCCACCAGGAGGTTGCGCTCGTCGGCGGTGAACCCGGTCTTGTCGCTGTAGAGCAGGCCGAGGGCGCCGATCGGGCGGGCCTGTGCGATCAGCGGCAGATAGGCGGCGGCGGTGATGCCGAGGCCGCTGATGTGCGGCCAGAGGCGGGGGTAGGAGGAGGCGAAGTCGTCCGCGGTCTGGATGAACCGGGGGGCCAGGGTGCGCACGACCTCGCTCATCGGGTACTGCTCGTCGACCCGGGTCCAGCGGGTGCCCGGCACGAAGCTGTCCTCGGGGCCCTCGGCCACCAGATGGATCCGGCCCGCCTCCAGGAGCCCCATCACCAGGCTGGTGGCGCCCAGGTGTTCCAGGCCGTGCGAGCCCTTGAGCACGTCGATGACGTCCTGCACGGTACGGGCGTGCGCCAGGGCCGCCGTGGTGCTGTCCACCACGCTGGTACTGCCGCGGTGGTCCTCGTCGTCGGCGGCGGGGCGGTCGGAGTACTCGGTGAGCTCCTGGGTGGCGTCCCGGACCACACCGATGATGCGCTGCGGGCGGCCGGTGGCGGCCCGCCGCACATACCCCTGGGTGTGCGTCCAGCGCGCGGTGCCGTCGCGCAGCCGGACGCGGAAGTAGGCGCCGTAGTGGACGCTGCCGTTCTTCAGCGCCTGCGAGATCATGGCGTCGAGCCGGGTCGCCTCGGCCGGGGTCACCCGGCTGCCCAGCGTCTCGGGCCGCCCGTCGTACTCCTCGGGCTCCATGTCGAAGACGTCGAGCGCCGACCGGTCCATGTGCAGCTGCCCGCTGGTGAGGTCCCAGTCGAAGGTGCCCATGCGGTTGAGGGCGAGGCTGAGACCCGGGGCCGCGGGCCACTCGTCCATCGTCACTCCGATCCTCGGTCCGATCGGGGGGCGTCCGTCAGGAGAGTCCGGCGTCCAGGGGCGGCTCGGTGTCGAAGTCGGAGGTGCCCGACGGCATCAGGCTGCCGCCCGACGGCTCCGGCGGGAAGACCGGCGGCGGCTCGGAGGGCAGCGTGGGCATCTCGGTGGAGGGCGGCGGCACGAGCGGCTCGCTCGGCGTGGCCGGGGTCGACGGAGGCTTCGTGGTCAGCTTGGGGCTGACGGTGACGGTGGCCGTCGGGCAGCCCGGGGACGCGGGCGCGCTCGGCGTGGTGCCGCCGGGCGGCACCGACGGGGGCGACTGCGTCACGGTGACGGTCGGGGCCGGGCTCAGGCAATTGATGCCCGGGGAGGTGCTGGACGTGGACGGCGTGGACGCGCTCGGCGAGTCGGTGACCACCGGCGCCGTCGGGTCGATCTGGATGTCGGGCCGCTCGCGGTCGCGCGTGCCGTTGTCGCCGGTCGGCCGCTCGATCCAGGTGTTGTTGATGACGTTCACGATGATCAGGCTGTTGATGACCGTGGTGGTGCGGTTGATGACGACGGTCCGCTGCGGCTGGTAGCCGGGCCAGGACTGGCCGCGGGAGGCGGCGCCCTGGGTGGCGACGGGCGGCTTCAGCGGGTTGCCGCAGGCGCAGCGCACGCGCGGGGTGCCGTGGTCGTCGACCATGACCGCGGTGCCCGCCTGGAGCACGGACTGGAAGGCCGTGGCGTGGCCGTCCTTGAAGCCGTGGTTGGTGACCCGGGTGTCGGCCCGCAGCACCACGGAGGTGAGCCCGCGCAGGAACGACGGGAGGTCGTCCTGGTTGATTCCGACGGTCTCCGAGAACGCACGCGCCTTCACCCGGTCGGCGTTGAGGAAGCGGATCTGCTGTTCCACGTCGCAGCTGGCCACCGACTGGGTGCCGCCGTAGAGACCGGGCGTGGAGCCCGACACGGCATGGACGGTCTGCACGGTCGACGTGGGGCTGCTGGGGGCGCTCGGCGGCGGCTGCGAGGGCGTGAGCGGCTTGGCGGCCTTGGCCGTCGACTCCGTGAAGGGGTCGGGGCCGGACGCGGCGACCGGCTGCAGGAACAGCTCCTTCTGGTCGGAGGCGCTGTTGCCACTGCTGTTGCCGCCGCCGCAGCCCGCGACGAACACTCCGATGGACATCACGACTGCCGCCAGGGTGAACCGGCGCGGGATCGGGCGCACTTAGATCTCCCACCTTTCGCCCCGAGTTATCCCTTATTGTCTGCCGGATGCCCGCCGGTCCCGCAAGCGGACGACCGGCATACGTGTGGCCCGGAGGGATCACGCACGCCGCACCGGAACGACGTGCGCCCCCTGCCGGAACAGGGGGCGCACGTCGCACGGACTCACTCAGTCAATGCCAGGCAGGATGTGCGGCTCGGCCAAGTCGTCCTCGTAACCGGCCAGTCGGATCGGGGCCGAACGGGCCCAGACCTCTAGATTGCGGAGCTTTTCGGGCCGGGCCGGCTGGTCGCCGCGTTCCGGCGTCCGCTCTTCGGGTTCTGTCATCTCTGGTGTCACCGCGCACTCCTCTGTGTCGCGTAACCCTGGGCGTACTGGCGGCTCCGGTCTTCCCGGTCGCCGGCCGCTCAAGGGGGCAGGGGGCAGGGGCAGTTCTGACGCGGTGGCGCCGGCACTCTGTCGGGAGTCCGGCCAAGGTTGCAGGCCGGTCCCGGAACGGGCATCGAGGACTGGTGGATCCTTTGATGGCTTCCGTCGGGGTCAGAGTAACCAAATGAGCGGGGCCCCGCTCGATGGGGCCATTTCCTTTGCGTCAACTTTCCTTCGCCGCGCGTTCAGCACGGAGTTCATCCAGCCATGATCTGCTGACCGGCGTCGGCCGCCACCCGGGGAGGAGTTCACGTGGACCTGCCGAGCCAGCCTCGGTCCGTCGCGGAACTGATGGACCTGCTGCACGCCTGCCGGGACGCCTGGGACACACCGGACCGCAGCGGCGATCCGGTCGATCTGCACGACCACGCCCTGCAGACCGCCCATCTGCTGCGGCGCGCCCATCCGAGTGACAAGGAACTCCAGATCGCGGGGCTCGTCCACGATCTGGGGCATCTGCTCCGTCCGGGTGACGACGCCGGGCACGCGGACCGCGCGGCGGACGCGGTGCGCCCGCTGCTGGGGGCGCGGGTGGCCCGGCTGGTGCGGCTGCACGTTCCGGCCAAGCGCTACCTCGCGGCGGTCGAGCCCGACCGGACGCTGTCACCGCAGAGCGAACTGACCCCGCGGGCGCAGGGCGGGGTGATGACGCCCCAGGAGGCGGACGCCTTCGCCCTCGACCCGGAGGCCGGGGCGGCGCTCACCCTGCGCCAGGCCGACGACGCCGGAAAGGTCGTCGGCCTGGACGTGGGCGTGATGGAGGACTGGCGGCCGGTCCTGGAGCTGGTGGCCGCGCGGCACGGCGGCACGTACGGGGCCTGACGGCCGGCACACCGGTGGCCGGACTCCCGCGGGGAGCCCGGCCACTGTTCGCCTGCCCGGTGCGGTCTACCAGTTCCCGGGCGCGTAGTCCTTCATGAAGACGCTGTGCAGGTCCTCGCCCGCCTCGCCGCGCACGATCGGGTCGTACACGCGCGCGGCGCCGTCGACCAGGTCGAGCGGGGCGTGGAAGCCCTCCTCGGCGAGCCGCAGCTTGTCGTGGTGCGGGCGCTCGTCGGTGATCCAGCCGGTGTCGACCGAGGTCATCAGGATCTTGTCGGTCTCGAACATCTCCTGGCCGCTGGTCCGGGTGACCATGTTCATGGCGGCCTTGGCGGCGTTGGTGTTGGGGTGCCCGGCGCCCTTGTAGCCGCGGCTGAAGACGCCCTCCATCGCGGAGACGTTCACCACGTAGGCGCGGCCGTTCGGCGCCTTGCGGGCGGCCTCGGCCATCACCGGGCGGAGCATGCTGATCAGGATGAACGGCGCGGTGTAGTTGCACAGCTGGGTTTCAAGCAGCTCGACCGGGGAGATCTGGTCGATGGACTGCACCCAGGTGTTGGTGTCGACGACGTCCGGGAGCAGGCCGCCCGCGTCGATGGCGGTGCCGTCGTGGTGCCGGGCGATGCTGGCGTTGCCCGCGACCAGGGCGAGGTCGGCGACCCGCTGGGCGTCGAGGCCGGAGGTGCCGAGCGGCAGCGCGGCCGGTCCGCCGAGGTCACTGACCGCGCCGGAGTTGAAGGCGCCGATGACGTGGTGGGCGGGGAGCTCCCCGGCGGGCAGCGGGGCGCCCTCGCCGTCGACCAGGGCCGCGTAGGCGGAGGGCAGCCGGCGCACCGTCTGGGTGGCGTTGTTGATCAGGATGTCCAGCGGGCCCTGCTCCGCCGTCTGCTCGGCCAGGGCGACCACCTGCGCCGGGTCGCGCAGGTCGATGCCGACGACTTCGAGGCGGTGCATCCACTCCGCGGAGTCCTCCATCGCCTTGAAGCGGCGGATGGCGTCCTTGGGGAAGCGCGTGGTGATGGTGGTGTGGGCGCCGTCGCGCAGCAGCCGCAGTGCGATGTACATGCCGATCTTGGCCCGGCCGCCGGTGAGCAGCGCGCGCTTGCCGCTGAGGTCGGTGCGGGCGTCCCGGCGGAAACGGTTCTCGGCGGCGCACTTCTGGCAGAGCTGGTGGTAGAAGTAGTCGACCTCGACGTACCGCGACTTGCAGATGTAGCAGGAGCGCGGGCGCTGGAGTATCCCGGCGATCTCTCCGGTGGGGGTCGCGGACGACGGCAGGATGCCCTCGGTCTCGTCGTCGATGCGCTCGGCGGAGCCGGTGGCGGTGGCCTCGGTGACGGCCCGGTCGTGGGCGGTCTTGGCGGCCCGGCGCTCCTGGCGGCGGCGCTGCTTCACGGTCCGGTAGATCGCGGCGGTGGCGCGGCGCACGGCGATCGCGTCCGGGTGGTCGACCTCGATGGTGTCGAGCTCGTCCAGCACGCCGAGGCAGACGGCGAGGCGCTCCGGGTCGATGCCGGGGCCGTACTCCACGTCGGGTTCGCCGGGCTCCTGGCCGATGCCGGGACCGTACCCCTGGTCCTGGATGTCCTCTGTCACCGTCATCGCCGTCGCCGTTCCTCGGTCATGTGTGCGGTCTCGCCCGCGAGTGGAAGTTCCCAAAAGCGGAATCGTACGGAGCGAGGGCGCCGCACACCAAACCGCGGGCTTCCCGGCCCCCGCTCAGCCGTGTACGGGCGGCCGGTCGAAGACGCAGTCGCCGCACAGTCCCGCGCCCGGGCAGCGGTAGTAGAGGCAGCAGCTGCGGCGCCGGAAGGCCGGGCCGGGGAGCAGGGTGCCGGTGCCCGCCAGATCGGGGTGGGCGAAGAGCTCCGCGCCGAGCTCCAGCGCCCGCCGGGCCACGTCGGGGCGGCCCTCGCGCCGCGCCCAGCGGTGCAGCTCACGGACGGCCCCGGCGAGCGCGGAGCCCGCGTTCCCCCACAGCAGGCCGGAGGAGACGGGGGTGTCGCGGCGGAAGGCCTCGGCGAGCGGGACGAGGTGGCCGTACTGGACGCTCTCGCGGATCCGCTCGGCGGTGCCGGGCAGCGCCCGGACCTCGTCGAGCACCAGGTCGTCGGGGGCGCCGCGGCCGCCGTCCCAGGACAGGGCCCGCGGATCGAGGTCGGGCAGCTCGCCGTGGAGCACGGCGGACCCGAGGGAGACCGACCAGAGCCGGGCGA
Organism: Streptomyces sp. NPDC059994; assembly: GCF_042737755.1. Taxonomy (NCBI): domain Bacteria; kingdom Bacillati; phylum Actinomycetota; class Actinomycetes; order Kitasatosporales; family Streptomycetaceae; genus Streptomyces; species Streptomyces sp. NPDC059994. The sequence continues at coordinate 17,489 of NZ_JBHWUR010000073.1, read as the reverse complement.
CGAGTCCCAGGTGGGCGATGGAGGCGGCGGTCCGGCGCTCGGGCGCGCGCAGGGCGGCCGCGACGGTGTCGATCCGGGCCGCCAGCGGGCCGCCCTCGCCCGCGTAAAGCCTCGCCAGCGGCAGGTGCGCGCCGTCGGCCGGTCCGGTGCGCAGCGCGAAGAACCCGCCCACCGATGCCACCGCCGCCAGATCCACCACTCGTCCCCTTTTCTTTCCGCCCGCGGGCGGCGCCCCCTGGAAGACCCCTGGAAGACCTCTGGAAGACATGACGTGCCCGCGCCAGGACCGCCGTGATTCTTACAGATTTTCGACCGAACTTACGTACGACTACTACCGGACATCCCATGTCGCACGCTTGGCCGAAATGCCCTAAACACACCCGCCCTCACCAGCAGTTGTACCGAATGTCCGATGTATGGACGACTTCTGGAGTAGACGCGTACTCCTATGGCAGTACGTGTCAATGCGGTCTCAAGGACGACGACGGAAGGCGATTCGCGAGAGATCGTGGATGCATGAGTGCCCTTGCCCTGTCCGTGCTGCTCTCCCTGGTCTCCGCCGTCGCCTACGCGGCCGCGGCGATCGTCCAGGAGCGCGTGGCCGCGGCCACCCCCGACAGCACCTACCTCCGCCAAGGCGCCTGGTGGGTCTCCGTGGCACTCAACGGTCTCGGCGCCCTGCTGCACGTCGTGGCACTCGCCTGCGGGCCGCTCACCCTCGTCCAGCCGCTGGGCGCGCTGACCATAGTCTTCGCGCTGCCGATGGCCGCCGTCTTCGTCCGCCGCGCGGCGGGCGCGGCGGCCTGGCGCGGCGCGGTCATGGCGACGGCCGGCCTCGCCGGGCTGCTCGCCCTCACCACCGACGCGGACGCCGACTCGGTCGGCGGCGGCCAGCGGCTGCTCCTCGCCGCGGCCACCTTCGGCGGGATGGCGGTGCTCTTCCTCGCCTCGCGCGCGGTGCACGGGCCGGTGCTGCGCAGCGTGCTGCTCGCCGCCGCGGCCGGTGTCTCCTTTGGCATGGCGTCGGTCTTCACCAAGCTGGTGGCCGAGGACTGGGACGCGGGCCTCCAGCTCAGCGAGGTGCCCAGCCTGCTGGCCATAGCGGTGCTCGCCGCCGCCGGTCTGCTGCTCTCCCAGGCCTCCTACCGGGGCGCCGGCCTCGCGGCGCCGCTGGCGACCGTCACCGTCGTCAACCCGGTGGTCGCCGCGACCGTCGGGCTCACCCTCTTCGGCGAGGAGTTCCGCTACGGGACGGCCGGTCTGGTCTTCGCCCTCGCCAGCGGCGTCGTGGCGGCGGGCGGTCTGATCCTGCTCACCACCGAGCGGCTGGGCGCGGCCTCCCGCCGCTCACGCACCGAGCACAAGACGCTGCCGGGCATCCCGGCGCCCGGCCAGAGCGCCGAGAGCGCCACGAGCACCGAGTCCGATCAGAGGCTGACGCCACCCGCCCTGAGGTAGGCCAGCGGGTCGATGTCCGACCCGTAGGCGGGCCCGGTGCGGATCTCGAAGTGGAGATGCGGCCCGGTGGCGTTGCCGGTGGAGCCGGAACGGCCGATGCGCTGGCCGCTGTTGACCTGCTGTCCGGCCCGTACGTTCACCGCCGAGAGATGGCCGTACTGGCTGTACTTGCCGTCGGCGTGCCGGATCACGACCTGATAGCCGTACGAGCCGCCCCAGCCCGCCTCGACGACCTTGCCGGTGGCCACGGCCTTCACCGAGGTCCCGGTGGAGACGGGGAAGTCGACGCCCGTGTGGTAGCCGCTCGCCCAGGACGAACCGGCCTTGTGGTACGGGGTGCTGGGGCCCGCGTCGACGGGCGCGGAGAACCCGGCGGTCTTGTGGCTGACCGGGGCCGTCCTCGGGTGCTCCTTGTGCGGGGCGGCGGGCTTCGCGGGCTGCGGCTTGACCGGCTGATGCTTGGCCGGCTGGTGCTTGGCCGGCTGATGCTTGGCCGGCTGGTGTGCCGGCGCGGGGCGCGCCTTCGGCGGGGCGGCGGTGTCCGGGAGCGCGAGGCGCTGGCCGGGCAGGATCAGGTCCGGGTTCGGGCCGACGACCTCACGGTTGGCGGTGTACAGCTCGTGCCAGCCGCCCCTGACGTGCTCGGTGTGGGCGATCCGGGAGAGCGAGTCGCCGCGCACGACCGTGTACCCCTCGCGCTTGCCCGGGGCCTTGGTGGGGTCGGTCTGCGGCGTGGCCTTCCTGGCCGTCTTCTTCGGCGCGGGCGCGGTCGCGTGGTGCGACTGCGCCGCCGGGGTGGCGTGTGCGGCGCCCCGGGTCAGCCCCGCCTCGCCCGAGCAGACCGGCCAGGCGCCCGGGCCCTGGGCCTCCAGCACCTTCTCCGCGACGGCTATCTGCTCGCTCCTGGAGGCCAGGTCGGCGCGCGGGGCGTACTGCCGTCCGCCGTAGGCCACCCAGGTCGACTGGCTGAACTGGAGCCCGCCGTAGTAGCCGTTGCCGGTGTTGATCTTCCAGTTGTCGGTGGACTCGCAGGCCGCGACCTTGGCCCAGACGTCCAGCGAGGCGGCGTGCGCGGCGCCCGCGCCGATCAGGGGCAGGGCCATGCCCGCCCCGCCCGCCGTCACCGTCAGCGACGCCCGGTTGATACGGCTCGGCTGATACCGGCGGTGCCGCCCGCGTACGGACATGGGTCCCCCTCGAACGCATCGGGAGTCGCCAAAGTAGGGGCTCTGAACGGACCGTGACAAGAGTGCGTACCCACGCTTCGAAGGGAATGCCGGCCGAGTCGCGGTGCTTGGAGTCTTCCGTAGGGTTGATCGAGCAGCGCACCCGATGATTCAGGAGCACAGCCATGAGTGGAACAGCCCAGATCGGCGTGACCGGACTCGCCGTCATGGGGCGCAACCTCGCCCGCAACTTCGCTCGCAACGGCCTCACGGTGGCGGTGCACAACCGGACGGCGGCCAAGACCCGGGCACTGGTCGAGGAGTTCGGCGAGGAGGGGCGGTTCGTGCCCGCCGAGACACCCGAGGAGTTCGTCGCCGCGCTGGAGCGGCCGCGCAGGCTGGTCGTCATGGTGAAGGCGGGCGAGCCCACGGACGCGGTGATCGAGGAGTTCGCGCCGCTGCTCGAACCCGGCGACGTCATCATCGACGGCGGCAACGCGCACTTCGAGGACACCCGGCGGCGCGAGCGCGAGCTGCGCGAGCGCGGCATCCACTTCGTGGGCGCGGGCGTCTCGGGCGGCGAGGAGGGCGCGCTGCACGGCCCGAGCATCATGCCGGGCGGCTCGGCCGAGTCGTACGAGTCGCTCGGCCCGCTCCTGGAGAAGATCGCGGCGAAGGCGCCGGACGGCACCCCGTGCGTGACACACGTCGGCCCGGACGGGGCCGGTCACTTCGTGAAGATGGTGCACAACGGCATCGAGTACGCCGACATGCAGCTGATCGCCGAGGCCTACCACCTGCTGCGCACGGTCGCCGGGTACTCCCCCGCCAAGATCGCGGAGACCTTCCGGGGCTGGAACACGGGCCGCCTCGACTCGTATCTGATCGAGATCACGGCGGAGGTGCTCGCCCATGAGGACGCGGCGAGCGGGAAGCCGTTCGTCGACGTCGTCCAGGACCGGGCCGAGCAGAAGGGCACGGGCCGGTGGACCGTGCAGATCGCGCTCGACCTCGGCGTGCCGGTCTCCGGCATCGCCGAGGCGGTGTTCGCGCGCTCCCTCTCCGGCCACGCGGACCTGCGCGAGGCGTCCCGCGCGCTCGCCGGACCCGCGCCCGAGCCGCTCGGCGAGAAGGCCGCCGAGGCCTTCGCCGCCCAGGTGGAGCAGGCGCTGTACGCCTCGAAGATCGTGTCGTACACCCAGGGCTTCCACCAGATCCGGGCGGGCAGCGAGCAGTACGAGTGGGGTGTGGACCTCGGCTCGGTGGCCGCGATCTGGCGTGCCGGGTGCATCATCCGGGCGGCCTTCCTGGACCGGATCCGGGCCGCGTACGACGCCGAGCCCGAGCTGGTGAGCCTGCTCGCGGACAAGCGGTTCGGCGAGGAGATCGGGGCGGCCCAGGAGGACTGGCGCGCGGTGGTCGTGGCGGCGACGCGCCAGGGCGTCCCGGTGCCGGGCTTCTCGGCGGCGCTCGCGTACTACGACGCGCTGCGGGCCGAGCGGCTGCCCGCGGCGCTCACGCAGGGGCAGCGGGACTTCTTCGGGGCGCACACCTATCGCCGGGTGGACCGCGAGGGCTCGTTCCACACGCTGTGGGGCGGGGACCGTACGGAGGTCGAGGCGGGCTGAGCGAGCGGGCGCGGTCCGGGGGCGCTCCGGTTGCGGAATGCCCCCGGACCACGCGCGCTCACACCAGCTTCGCCGCCGCCTCCAGGCCGAGGCGCGGGCTGGACAGCACCGGGATCTTCGACGGGACCAGCTGCGCCCCCGGTGTCATGGAGGCCTGGGCCAGGACGATGACGTCCGCGTCCTCGACCTCCTCGATGGCCTCGGCCACCGCCCACGCGTAGCCCTCAAGGTCGCCCTTCTCGAAGCGGCGCCAGGCGTCGGCCACCAGGACCGTCCGCAGCGAGACCTCACGGCCCGCCGCGGCCGCCTCCTCATGGAGCAGGTCCGAGGTCGGGCGCAGGCTGGCTTCCAGGGCGGCGAGGACCGCGATCCGGGAGCCGTACGCGACCGCCGCCGCGGCCATCGGGCGGTCCACCCGCAGGACGGGCACGCCGAGTTCGGCCCCGGCCGCCTCGGCGACGGCGCCGATCGTCGAGCAGGTGCACAGCACGGCCGTCGCGCCCTCGGCGGTGATCTCGGAGATGACCGTCCTGGTGGCCTCGGCGGCCCCGGCCGGGCCGAGCCCGCGGGCGCGGCCGAGCAGTTCCTCGTAGACCAGGTGGCGCAGTTCGAGGCCGGGGTGGTTCTCGTCGCGCAGGGCGTTGAAGACCGGCACGTGCACCATCGAGGTGTGCAGCAGCGCGAGCATGACGTCTCTCCCGGATCAGTGCTGGGGAACGGCGACGGGGCTGGAAGGGGCGGGGACGGGGGCGACGGCTTGCGGACTGCGTCGCTGGTCGGTGCCGGGCACCGGGGCGGAGGCGTCTGCGCCGAGTTCGACGATGCGGTTGTCCGCGTCGACGTGGACGACGCTCGGGCGCAGGGTGCGCGCCTCGGCGTCGTCGACCTGGGCGTAGCTGATGAGGATCACCAGGTCGCCGGGGTGGACGAGGTGGGCGGCGGCACCGTTGATGCCGATGACGCCGGAGCCCCGCTCGCCCTCGATGACGTAGGTCTCCAGGCGGCCGCCGTTGTCGATGTCGACGATGTGGACGAGCTCGCCGGGCAGCAGATCGGCGGCTTCCATCAGCTCGGCGTCGACCGTCACCGACCCCACGTAGTGGAGGTCGGCCTGGGTCACGGTGGCCCGGTGGATCTTGGACTTGAACATGGTGCGCAGCACAGCGTCACTCCCTGCCGTACAAAGGGTCGCGCCCCCGGTCGGGGTACGCGCCGTCGACGGACAGAGTACGGCCCCGGTGCTCCGCGCGGGCCTGCGGCCTGCTCCTCGATCTCAACAGCCGCGCGAGTTGAATGCCCTGGGGCCGTTTTGTGGGCCGGCGGTTTACGCGGTCGTCCCGGCCTCCGGTGACGCGTCGGCCTCCGCCACCCGCTCGCCCTCGGAGTCGCTGTCGTTCTTGTCCTGCGTCCTGTCCTGCGCGCGCCGGCCCACGACCAGGGCGGCCGCCGCCGCGCTGCCGAGGAACGCCAGGGCGACCGTCCACGGCCGGTCCACGACGTGGCCGGAGGCGTGGTCGAGGGAGTAGCGCCCGGCCCCGGCGACGCCGATCGCGGCGGCCGTGAAGCCGAGGAACGCCGGGTACTCGAAGCCGCCGCCCTGGGCGAAGAACCCGGCCGGGGCGTGCACGGCGACCGCGCCCGCCATCGCTCCGGCCGCCGCGGCCCCGGCGGCCGGGGTGGCGAGGCCGAGGGCCAGGAGCACGCCCCCGCCCGCCTCGCCGAGCCCGGCGGCCACCGCGCTCTGCTTGCCGGGGCGGAAGCCCATGTGCTCCATCCCGGCGGCCGTGCCCTCGATCCCGCCGCCGCCGAACCAGCCGAAGAGCTTCTGGGTGCCGTGCGCCATGAGGACGGCGCCGGTGCCCGCCCGCAGGACCAGGAGTCCGAGGTCCCGTCGGTTGATGCATGTCATGGCTGCCTCCCGGGGTGGCCGTTCGTGGCGTGGCACGCCGTCACAGGCGTACGGGATCCACTCTCCGGGGCGCCGGGCGCCGGGCCTCAGCGTTGCTGGGCCGTTGGGGTGCCCCACGTGCGCTGTGCGGGTCAGTCCTCGCCCTGGGCCGTCTCGATGCCGCCGTGCAGATCGGCGGCGGCCTCCACCGCCGAGACCGCGGAGGCACAGAGGCAGGCGACCAGCGCGGCCGCTATCAGCCGGGCGCCGCGCGAGCGGAGTGGGGCGGCGCCCGGGCCGCGGTCCAGGAGCGCGGCGACCCGGCGCGGCACGGGCCCCGCGACCGCCGCGAGGGCCGCGCGCGGCCGCAGCGCGGCCTCTCCCGTACGGCTGGCGAGGGCCGCCCGGCCGATGGCGCGGGCGGCGAGCCCGCGGTCGCCCACGGCTCCGGCGGCGGCCTCGTCGGCGCAGCGCTCCAGGACGTATTCGAGCGGCGCGCGCAGCGAGCGGAGCGAGGGATGCAGATGCGCGGCGAGTTCGGCGGCGGCGAGGAAGAGGTGGTGGCGGCCGCGCAGATGGGCGCGCTCATGCGCGAACAGCGCTTCGCGCTCGGCCGGGTCGAGGGCGCGGAGCATGCCGGTGGTGACGACGATGCGGCCGGGGCGGCCGGGTAGCGCGTAGGCGTACGGGCAGGGGTCGCGCACCACGGCGAGCTCACCGGTGGAGGGCGCGAGGCGGCGGCGGGCGGCGCGCACTTCGCCGAGCCGGCGGCGGGCGGTGCGGATCAGGGCCACGCCGCAGAGGGTGAGCAGGGCGGCGGACGCGCAGGCGGCAGCCAGGGCGACGGCGCCGGGCACCTCGTCGAGCGGGGTCACCAGATGACCGAGGGCCGCGACGAACGGGAGCCGCAGGGCGCCCGCGAGAGCGAGCAGTCCGAGGGCGGCCGCCGAGCAGACGGCGAGGCCGGTCGAGGCGGCGGCGAGCAGCCAGGCGGCGGGCCTGGGCGGCAGCGCCTCGGCGAGCCGGCGCGCGGCCGGGACGGCGAGGAACGGCACGAGCAGCGGAATCCACACCGCGAAGATCATCCCCGGTCACCCCCGGCCAGGTTGCGGCCCGCGGCGCCCCGGTCGTGGCGCGAGGTGGCCCGGTCGTGGCCCGGCGTGGCCCGGTCGTTGGATATCGCCTCGCCGGACGCGCCCGCCTCCCCGTCCAGCAGGGTCCGCAGCAGTCGCTCGTCCTCGTCGCTGAGCTGCGAGACGAAGCGGGCGAGGACCGTGGAGCGGTCGTCCTCCTTGGCGAGTTCGGTGTGCATCCGGCGGGCGGTGAGGCCCGGCGAGTCCTCGGTGGGGGTGTAGGCGAAGCCCCGGCCGGAACGGCCTCGGGTGACGGTGCCCTTCTCGTAGAGCCGGGTGAGGATCGTCGTCACCGTGGTGCGGGCCAGGCTGCCGCCGAGCGCGCCCTGGACCTCGCCGGGCGTGAGCGGGCCTTCGGCGGCCCACAGCGCCGCGAGGACGCCCGCTTCCAGCTCACCGGCGGGCCGCCGGGCGTCGCCGCCCGCACGGTCGCCGAAGTGGCCGGACCCGTCAACGACCCCCATGGGAACGATCCTCCTCGATCTTTCGTCTACAGTTCTGTAGACCGTCTACACCACTGTAGTCAGTCGGGCTCCGCGCTGCTCGCGGCCCGAAAACCATTATGGGAGGGCCCACCGCCATGGCCGTACCCCTGTTCGCCGCCGCCCCCCAGGCCGTGAACGTGCTGGACGCGGGCTCGCTGCTCTCGGCGTTCGGCGCGATCGGCATCGCCGTCGTGCTGTTCGCCGAGACCGGGCTGCTCGTCGGCTTCTTCCTGCCCGGCGACTCGCTGCTGTTCACCGCCGGGCTGCTGTGCGTGCCGGGCGGCGACAGGCCGGTGTCGCTCTCCCTGCCGCAGGTCCTGCTCGCCTCCGTGACGGGCGCGCTCGTCGGAGCGCAGGTGGGGTACTGGATCGGCCGCCGCGGCGGCCGCGCGCTGCTGGCCCGCGCCAAGTCCCGCAAGCTCCACGAGGGCGCGGCCCGAGCCGAGGAGCTGCTCGGCAGGTACGGCCACGCGAAGGCGATCGTCCTGGCCCGCTTCGTCCCGATCGTACGGACCGTGCTCAACCCCCTCGCGGGCGTGCTCGGCGTCCCGGCCGGGGTCTTCGCGCTCTGGCAGGTCATCGGCGGCGCGGTGTGGACGTGCGGCCTGGTCCTCGGCGGGTACGCGCTGGGCTCGTCCATCCCGAACGTCGACCGCTATCTGCTGCCGCTCGTGGCGCTGGTCGTCGCCGTCTCGCTGCTCCCGATCGCCCTGGAAATCCTGCGCGCCCGCCGCGCCCGCACCACCGAGGAAACCCCCTGATGCACTTCGACAACGGGTGGTACACCTGGGTCACCGAGCTCGCGCAGGACGCACCTGGGCCGCTCGACACCGCCGTCCGGCTCTGGTCGGACTACGGCCTCGGGCTCTTCGCGGTCCTGATGGTCCTCGCCTGGTGGCGGGCCCGGTCGGCGGGCGGCGCCCGGCTCGCCATGGCGCTGGCCGCGCCGCTCGTCGTGGTCGCGGCCTTCGCCGTCAACGACCTGTTCAAGTCCGCCGTCCACGAACAGCGGCCCTGCCGGACCCTGCACGTGGTGACCGTGGAGGCCTGTCCGCCGCTGGGCGACTGGTCCTTCCCCAGCAACCACGCGGCGATCGCGGCCGCGGCCGCCGTGGCCGTACTGCTGGGCGACCGGCTCCTCGGCGCGATCGCCGTGCCCGCCGCGCTGCTGATGGCCGCCTCCCGGGTCTGGATCGGCGCGCACTATCCGCACGACGTCCTGGCCGGCCTGGCCGTCGGCGCCGTGGTCGCCCTGGTCCTCACCCTGCTCGCGGGCCGGGCCGCGCCGTTCGTGGACCGCCTCGGCGAAACCCGGCTGCGCCGGCTGGTGGCCGCCCGATGACAAGGGCCCGGCGCGTCGGGGCCGCAGTGTGCCTGCTGTTGTTCGTCCTGCTCACGGTGGTCGTCGCCGTGCGGGACGGGGCACCGCTGCCCGGCGACCGGGCCTCGCACGCCTGGGCGTTGGACCACCGGCCCCCGGTGGCTCTGGCGGTGGCCCGCGCGGTCACCGCCACCGGCACCGGGGCGCTCCCCTATCTGCTGGCCGTGGGCGCCGGGCTGCTGGCCGGCCGGGACGCCCGCCAGCGCCTGTGCGCGGCCGCCGGGGCACTCGCGGTCCTCGCCCTCGGCCAGGCCGTGCGGTACGGGGTGATGAACGCCGTCGCCCGCCCGCGCCCCGCGATGGCCGACTGGGCCACGCACGCCTCCGGCCACTCCTTCCCCTCCGGCCACGCCACCACCGCCGCACTGACGGCCGGGCTCGTGGCGTGGGGCGTGACCGCGCACTCCCGCTCGGCCTCCGCGCGCCTCACCGCCGGGCTGATCCTCCTGTGGGGCGCGGCGGTCGGCCTCTCCCGCGTCTACCTCGGGGTGCACTGGCTGACCGATGTTCTCGGGGGCTGGCTGTTCGCGGCGGTGTGGCTGACGCTGGGCACACTGGTGACGGCGCGGCACGTACCGGCCGAGATACGGCACGAGGAGCCGGTGCCGGGCCGCTGAGCGGCGCCGGGGGCCATTCCCCCTCGAACCGCTCAGCAGGCCGCCATGCAGGCCTCGCAGTAGCGGTCGGCGTCGGACAGATCCGGGTCCGGCGGGACCGCCGCCTCCGGGCGGCCGAGGGTGCGGCCGCACATCGTCCTCGGCTCGTCGGTGCTCATGACGTGCCAGAGCAGGGCGGCCCGGCCCGCGGCCCCGGCCCCGCCGGGGTCCCGCTCGGCTCTCATCTCGTGCACGACAGCGTCCCTTTCGTTTGCGTTTCAGGTGCGTCCGCGTTCAGCTGCGTCAGGTTCGCCCGGGCTCGCCCGGGCTCGCCCGGGCTCGTTCAAGCGGTCTTGAAGTAGGCGTTCCAGCCGCCCGCCGGGGCCTGGCCGACATCCAGCGCGCGCAGCCTGTCCAGCACGCGGGGGTCCTGGGCGTCGAGCCAGTCCACGAACTGGCGGAAGGACACCAGCCGTACGTCCTTCTTCCCGGCCATCCCCTTCAGGGCCTCCTCGACGGCGTCCATGTAGATGCCGCCGTTCCATTCCTCGAAGTGGTTGCCGATGTAGAACGGCGCGCGGTTCGTCTCGTACGCGCGCTGGAATCCGGCGAGGTAGGCGCGGGTCGCCTGCTCCCGCCAGCCCGGGTAGCGCGACGGCATGCCCCGGGTGGTGTTCTTCGACTGGTTGGCGAGGATGTTGTAGTCCATCGACAGCACCTCGAAGGAGTGCCCCGGGAAGGGCACGCCCTGGAGCGGCAGGTCCCAGACGCCCTGGCGCTTCTCGGGCCACACCTGGCGCCCGCCGGGCGAGGAGGCGTCGTAGCGCCAGCCGAGCTGCCGGGCGGTGGGCAGCAGGTTGTCCTGCCCGAGCAGACACGGCGTCCGGCCGCCGATCAGCTCCTTGCGGTAGTCGAAGGGCAGCGGGTCGAGGTCGTGCCAGCCGGTGTTGGTCCGCCACTCGGTGACGAAGGAGACGGCCTGCTCGATCTCGCTGCGCCACTGGCCGGGCGACCAGTTGGCCACCGAACCGGAACCGCCGCAGAAGTGCCCGTTGAAATGCGTCCCGATCTCATGGCCGTCGTACCAGGCTTCGCTCACGCATTTGAGCGTCTCGCGCACATGTGCGTCGGTCAGATAGCCGATGTCGGAGGCGCCGACCGGATTGTTCGGCGGCCGGTAGCGCGACTTGCTCGATTCGGGCAGGAGATAGATCCCGGAGAGGAAGAACGTCATCGAGGCGCCGTGGTTGCGGGCGAGCTCCAGAAAGCGCGGGAAGAGCCCGTTGCCGACTTCTCCGGCGCCGTCCCAGGAGAAGATCACGAACTGCGGCGGGGTCTCGCCCGGTTCGAGCCGTCGGGGCTTGTCGGGCTGGTGCGGCTGTCGGCCGGCATCGGCTGTCGAGCCGTCACCGATCAGCTTGACCTTGTGTTTTACCGGTGCTTTGGGTGCCGCCGGATGACCCGGCCCGTTCCCCGGCGAATGCGCTCGCCCCGCCGCGCCCCCTCGGTCTTCCGTACCGCAGCCAGCGGCCCCGGCCGTCGCGACGGCACCAAGTCCGGCCCCGAGCAGTCCCCTTCGGGTGATCTCGCGCATCGCCTCTCCTGTCAGTCGTCCCGCGGCCTTGATGTGCGGACCGGAGAGTTCTGAATTAACCCGATAGCCGATAACCGCCTCAGAGTACGACGCGTTCAACGTCTTTCACGGTAAACACAGAGGGGCCGCACCGGATTTCTCCAGGACGAGCTCAATTCCCGCGACCGGATGCGCACCACCCCGGAAACGGTTCATGAAGAGTGGTGCCGGCCGGCCGGCCCACCGGGAAGATGTGGGCCGTGCGGGCAACTGCGAACACCGGCACGCGGCGTGCGCCGACCGCGTCCCGGCTCTCGTCCCGGACCGGGGACCTCGACGAGGCACGCCAGGCGATCGGTGAGACGTACTACGCCAACTCCATCGACGTACTGGACCGCTCGCACCGGCTCGACGCCGCCTTCGAAGTGGCGCGGCTGGGGGGCCGCTGCCCCGGGCGACCTGCGCTGCGGCACCGATGTGCGCATGCGCTTCGGCGACTTGGGGCCTACCACGTCGACGTGGCGCACGGCGTGCACATCCGTACGTGCTGTGCGCCCATCACCATGGACACTGTTCCCCAAGTGGTCCCCAAGTGGTCCCCAGGGGGCACCACATGGCCATCGGGCCCGCCAGCCGTCACCGACGGCCACCAGGGGGAAAGCGGCTCACGAAGCGGTGTGGCCCCGCTTCCGTCCGGCTTGGCGTCACAGGTCGCGAATGACCTCATACCAACGCCAGGAGCCGTCCCGGTCGCGGTCCTCGTGCCCGCCGGGCTCCCAGTCCGCAGGCTCGCCCAGCTGCTTGATCAGGGCATCCGGATCGACAGGTACACGGCGTGCAAGGCCTCCCGCCACCGCTTCGACACCGAACGGGTGAAGCACTCTCACGCGAAGCCATCACCCGAACCCCACTCGGGCGGTTCGACCGGCCAGGCCGGTCCGGATCGGCGGCGGCCTTCCTGGCGAGCTCACCGATGGCGCCCTGATCCGTCACATGTCACAGCAGCCACGCCGCCGTGAACCCGTCCATCGGGCCTTCCCTGTCTCCGAAGTCACCGGCCTCGGCGCACGGTACCGGGCAGTCGGGCGCCGACGGGGTCGGCGCTCGTCCCGCGCAGGTAGCCGTCGATCGCGGCGAAGGTCGCTTCCGGCCGTTCCAGCTGTGGCAAGTGGCCTGCCTCGGGAATGACGTGGAGCCGGCCACGGCCGAAGGCTTCGGCGTACGCAGCGCCATAGGCAGGAGTGACAATGCGGTCGCTCTCACCCCAGAGCAGGAGAGCGGGCACATCGACACGCCGAAGTCGGCGGAGCAGCTTCGGGTCGTGCATGTTGGGGTCACCGGCAAGGAGGCGCAGAGTGGCCATGTTGTCGCGCTGAAGGGCGACTTGCCCGGCGGGCACCGTTTCGGGGGCGCGGTAGAAGCGGGCCGAGTCGTGCCAGGCGTACTCGGCCACGCCGAGGGCGTCGAGCGCGAAGAAGTCCCTGATCGGCTCGGCTTCGACGTGGACTCCGACGGGGTCGATCAGGACGAGCCCGGTGATGATTCCACCGGTGTCCCGTACGGCCATCTCCGCCGCGGTCCAGCCGCCGACCGAGGAACCGACGACCAGGACGTCCCGCAGTCCGCAGTCCTGGAGGTAGTGCAGGTAGGCGAGGGCGAGATCGTCGATGCCGGTCAGCCACTCCGGGCGGTGGGTACCGTCCCAACCGGGGTGTACCGGCGTGATGGCGTGCCCGGTTCGTGCGAGGTGGGACGCGAGCCCGGCGACGGTGGCCGGTCCCCCGCCGCCGTGCAGGATCAGGCAGGGCCGGCCGGTTCCGGCTTCGGTCAAGGTGAGGGACAGGTCCGAGTACAGGGCGACGTTCTTGTCTGAGGGCATGCCAGGACTCTAACTAAGCTTCCTTATATAAACAAGCTTAGTCATGCGCTAAACTGGGCGCATGCCCGATGAACTGCAGGCCCTTGGAAGAGCGGTGAAGCAGGCCCAGTACAAGCAGCACCGCGCACTGGACAGCCGCCTTGCCGCCGCCGGCACGACGCTGGCCCAGTGGGACGCCTTGCGCGCGATCAGCCGAGCGCCCGGGGCGTCGGCCCGCACCCTGGCCGCGGCGACGTTCCAGAGCGAGCAGGCCTTCGGTACGCTCGCCGGCCGCCTGTCGGCCCTTGGCCTGATCGACCGCAGGCCGGGCATCGGCCGGCGTATCGAGCACTACCTCACCCCTGTCGGCGAAGAGGTCCTGAACGCTGGACACCGGATCGCCGACGAGGTCCTCGCCTCGTGCTACTCGAATCTGTCCCCGGCCGACCGCACCGCGCTGCTCGCCCTGCTCCAACGCATCGACGGTGCCGCGGGCGCGTAGGCCGGCCGGCCCAAGAGCCACCTCGGACGGCTGCCCCCTCGCTCAGCGACTGCCTGGGTCACGGCCACCGCTGCTCGCCGGAACGGGTGCAGCAGGTTCCAGCCGGTGAGCACTGCCGGAGGCCGCGCATGGCGGCGAAAGATCGACTTCCGGGCTGAAGGCCGCTCCGCGAGACTCCGGGAAGGCCTTCTCCGAAGGAAGACCGAGGTGCGTGATGGCGGAATCGGAGGATGCCCTCACCATCGTGGAGAGCGTGCAACGTACCTAGAGGACACGCCGGTCAGGTGTCGGAGGATGCCCTCACCATCGCGGAGAGCGTGCAACGTACCTGGAGGACACGCTCGGTCAGGTGGACGCCGTCCCAGCGCAGACCGAGAGCCTCTCCATTGCGCATGCCGCCCCCACCGTCCTCGACCGGCTCCGGCAACTCTCCAAAGAGGCCCGTGTCCGCGGGTGACCGTTCACGGCCTGCGCCACCTGGCCGCCACGATCACCCATCACCGCCGGCGCCCCCTCACCGTCGTCTCCAAGACCCTGGGGCACTCCACCCTGTCGGCCACCGCCAACATCTACAGCCACCTCACCCAACAGGCCGCCCGAGAAGCCGTCGACGCCAACGCCCACACCCTCACCGGAGCCGAGAAAGCCCCCACGGCAGCGGCCATACAGCGTGGCTGCGACCACCATGGCCCCGGACACACGAAAGGCCGCCCTCTCATTAGCGAGAGAACGGCCTCCGACCTGCGTGAAGCAGAGTCGGGACGACAGGATTTGAACCTGCGCCCCCTTGACCCCCAGATCGATAAGTCGGAGGAAAAATCACGATATACGGCACAATCTGAAGGCGCGCAGCGTGCACATACGTACCTGCCGTGCGCCCACAGACGTGGGCGCTGGTCCCCAACTGGTCCCCAAGGGGCGCCACCTGACCCTCGGGCCCACCAGCCGTCACAGACGGGCGCCAGGGGAAAAGGCGCTCAGAAGGCGGTGTGGTGCCGCCTCTTTTCGGCTCGGCGTCGCAGGTCGAGGATGACCTCACGCCGACGCCAGGAGCCGCTCCCAGTCCGCGAGCTCTTCCAGCTGCTTGGTCAGGGCTTCCGGGTCGACGGGCGCGGTGTGCACGCTCGTCGTCGAAGTGCCGTGCAATGTCGTGCAGCCGGTGAGCGGCGCGGTAGTAGGGGAACTGGGTGTCGGTCAACCTGCGTACGGCACAGCTTCCGCACCTGCCACGCCAGCCTGAGTCGCCGCGGGCCAGCGGGTCCGACACGGTCAGGAGGTCGCCGCTCGATGCGAAGCCCCGGTCGCGTGTGTGTCGGCACAGGGGTGAATGCCCTTTGCCCTGGAGTCGCGAGTCCGAGTTCGTGGTGTACAGCTGCGCCTGGCGCAGGACCCATGGGCCCGCCGACTGCCACTCCGCCTCACCGCCCGATACGCCGCAGACGGGAGTGTCAGTTTCTTCCGGACAGTCCCGGTGGAGGGCTTCGCCGAGGGTCTCCCGCGAGACGATCAAGCACATATCCCGGCTGGCCGCGGTGCCGCCTCGGCCTCGCGCCTGCCGGCCCTGCCGCCACCGAAGGCCGACCCCGCCCCCAGCCAGCCTCGACGCCGAGGACCAGCCCACCGCCACATCCTGCGACAGCAGGCTGGGCCACGTTCATGGCCTGGTAACCATGGGTAGGCAAGCACGAACGGAACGTAAGCAGCAGGAGGGAATCGGAATGAGCGGTCAGCCGGTAGTGGCGACGGACACTGGCGATGTCCGGGCTGCGGCGCCATATGACGAGGCTGATGTCATCTTCCACGGCGGTGAGATCGTGACGGTCGCCGACGGGGTGCAGGAGTCCGCTCCCGGCCCCGAGGCGGTGGCCGTGAAGGACGGTGTCATCGTCCACGTCGGCGACTACCGGGAGGCCGTCAGCCGCTGGCAGGGGTCGCGAACGCAGGTGCGCGACCTCGGCGGTCGCGCTCTACTGCCGGGGTTCATCGACGCCCACGGCCACCTGGGCGGCATCGGGCTGCAGGCCACGCTCGCCAACCTGCTGGCTGCCCCTGACGGCGACGTCACCGACATCGCCTCGCTCCAGGAGAAGCTGCGCGCCTGGGCGAAGACCCCGGTGGGCCTTGCCTCCAAGTGGATCATCGGGTTCGGCTACGACGACGCCACGCTCGCCGACGGCCGTCACCCCACTCGCGAGGATCTCGACGCGGTGTCCACCACCCGGCCGGTGCTGGCCATCCACCAGTCCTTCCATCTCGGGGTGGTGAACAGCCGCGGCCTGCAGGTGTTGGGCTACACCAAGGCCACCGCGGACCCGGACGGCGGCGTGATTCGCCGTCATGTCGACCCGGTGGCCCGGCCGTTCGGTGAACCCAACGGCGTGCTGGAGGAGACCGCTTTCACCCCGGCCTCCGAAAAGGCCACCAAGGGCCTGCCGTTGACCGCACTGGCCGCCCTCTTCAGCAAGGGCGTGACGACGGCCGCGAGGTTCGGCTTCACGACCGTCCAGGAGGGCGGCGCCACGCTGGAGAATCTCCAGGCACTGCGGGACGCCGCAGCCGTCGTGCCGTTCAAGATCGACGTCGTCGCCTACGCGCGGGCCGACGAGGCGACGACCTCGCTGGAGGCGGACCCGGTCGGTGCGAGCCAGGAGTACAAGCGGGGTGTGCGGGCGGCCGGGGTGAAGATGTACCTGGACGGATCCCCGCAGGGCCGGACCGCTTGGCTCACCGAGCCCTACAAGGAGCGGCCGGAGGGCACACCCGAGGACTACTGCGGCTACCCCACCATCGAGGACCCCAAGGTCGTGCTGAACCAGGTGTGCACCGCGTACGCCAGGGGCTGGCAGGTGCTCGCGCACGTCAACGGGGACGCCGCGATCGACCAGTTCATCGATGCGCTCGATGCCGCCGCCAAGGAGGCCGGGCCCGGTGACCGGCGGACGGTGGCGATCCACGCCCAGACCGCCCGCGAGGACCAGATCGAGGATTTCGCTCGCCTGGGCGTTATCCCGTCCTTCTTCTCCATGCATACCTTCTACTGGGGCGACTGGTACCGCAAGACCGTCCTGGGGCCGGAGCGGGCCGCCACCATCTCCCCGGCCCGCTGGGCCGTCGACCGGCAGATGGTCTACACCTCGCACCACGACGCCCCGGTGGCCCTGCCGAACTCCATCGCCATCCTGTCCAGCCAGGTCACCCGCCGCACCCGCACCGACGACGTCATCGGGCCCGAGCAGTGCGTGTCGGCTCTGGATGCGGTCAGGTCCATCACCATCAACGCTGCCCACCAGTACTTCGAACAGGACCACAAGGGCAGCATCGAGGTCGGCAAACTCGCCGACCTGGTGATCCTCTCCGCGAACCCCCTGACGGTCGAACCGGAGAGGATCAAGGACATCACGGTGACCGAGACCATCAAGAAGGGAACCACCGTCCATCCCGCCGTCGCCACCAGCAGTGACGCTCCCGAGCTCGGACCGGGAGCTCCGGCCGACTACCAGTGGCACGGCTGCTGCTGACGGTCTTGCAGTCGCAGATTGCGTTCTGACCTGGGCGCCCCGGTCCAGCAGGCCAGCCGGCCGGGGTGAACTCGTCGTCCATGCTCGTCGAGGTCGGGCCGGGTTGCTGCAGCACCTGGGCGCCGCAATATCCGCGAGGATGCGCCAGGCGCGGGCATCGGCAGGGGTCGACCGCATCCCTCAAGTGCGGGCCCCCCCGGGCCCAAACCCCGGGGGGCCCGACCAACCAAGTACCATGGGGGCGGCCACGAATAGCAACACCAGAACAAAGACCACCCGGGTGGGGAACCGGCGGTGGACAGT
>NZ_JBHWUR010000072.1:0-38679 GCF_042737755.1 Streptomyces sp. NPDC059994 | reverse complement strand
CCCCTGTAAGGGGCGCGGGGAACTGCGCGCTCAGCCAGCGACAACCCGCAGACGACAACGCACCCTGTAAGGGGCGCGGGGAACTGCGCGACCAGCCCAGCACGGTCCGCAGACAATGACTCACCCGCGGAAGCTCATCCCACCGACAGGATCAGCACCAGCAGGACCAGCAGAACCAGCCCGACCAGCAGCGCAGTCGGCACCCCCGACCGTGGTGGCGCGACCGGGGCCGGGCCGAGGTTGAAGACGTCGTGGCCGGTCACGGACGCCCGGCCGCACCACGGGCACTCCGCGAGGTGCGACCCGTACGTATGCATCGGGCGGTCCGGACAGACCCGTACCAGCGACCGCTCGCGGTCCAGCGCCCGCAACCAGTCCTCCGCCGAAGGGCGCGCCGCAGGGTCGAGGACGCCGGGGCCGAACGCCGCCCGGGACAGGCCGAGGAGCTCGGGCGGCAGCACGGACGGGTCCACGGTCCCGCGCGGCACCACGACCTGCTCGGGCCGCACCACGTACGAGATGCTCGCCGCGATGTTGTCCTGGACCGTCGACTCCGGCGCGCTGTCGTGCGGGACGCCCCCGAAGGGGTGGTTCCCGGCCGTCAGCAGCTGGTACACCAGAACCGCCAGTGCGAAGTCGTCGCTCGCGCGCGTCGCCGGGCCGCCCGCGTGCCGCTCCGGCGCCGAGTAGTCCGTCGTGTGCATCAGACAGGGGAACAGCTCCCCCGTGACCGCGTCGGTGAAGGCGATGGAGTCGCAGTCCAGGAACGTGATGAAGCCGTTCGCGTCGACCACCACGTTGCTGCTGGAGAAGTCCCCGATGACCAGGCCCTCGTGGTGCATGCGGGCGGTCATGAACGCGAGGTTCCAGGCGACGCCGAGCAGGAACCGCCAGTCGGCCCGTTCGTGGAAGAGCCGGATGCGCTGGGCGCGCGTGAACAGGCCCACCAGCTGGACGTGTTCGGGCTCCCCGAACCGCTGCATCGCGTACCCCAGGAACGCGCCGCCCGGCGCCCGCGCGGGCGCGGTCGGCCAGGCGAGCTCGGGCCGCTGGGAGCGGTCGGTGGGGCGCCCGCCGAGCGGGGACATCGTGAGCATCCGGGTCAGCCGCCGCTCCTGCTCGGGGCCGGGCGGGTCCCGGTAGAGCTTGACCACGACCCGGTCGTCGCCCTCGACGGGGTAGACGGCCGCCTGGCCGCCGCCCTTGAGCGGGGCGGCGGCCAGGACCACCGGCACCCCGCCGAGCAGCACGGTCCGCCCGCCGGGCCCGCCACCGGTGCCGTTCGCCACGCTCATGTGCCCCCTCCCGTACGCACCGCGCGCACCGCCCGCAGCAGCGTCTTGTCGTCGCCGTTGAGCGCGGTCAGCCGGTCGGACCTGAGCAGCGCGGCCAGCCGGTCGTCCTCGTCGTCGGACGCCACCGCCTCCGTGTCCAGCGAGCGCAGCACCGCCGCGGCGAAGGACTCGTTGGGCGCCTGCGGGGCGCCGGCCGACCAGGAGAGCGCGGCCTGGGCCAGGCCGTCGGTGGAGAGCAGGACGCCGTCGACGCCGTCGTCCCGTACGCAGTCGGTCCGCACCCAGCGGGCGGCGTCCGGCGTGCTGAGGAACACCGTCTCGTTGCTGTACTCGCTCACGGCCGCGGGCTGCGGCAGCAGATGGAACTGCCGCTCGCCGTCCTCGGTCCCGGCCCGCAGCACCACGAAGCCGTCCCCGACGCTGACGTGGCCCAGCCACCCGGGCGCGAGCACCACCACGGTGAGCGTCGTCGCGTGTTCCCCGGCCGCCTCGCCCGTACGGTCGAGGAAGTCGTCCACGACCCGCTGGAAGCCCTGGCGCAGCAGCCGGTGCGCGGCCGGGCCGTCGGCCCCCGAGGCGGGCAGCCGGCCGAAGTGCTCCACCGCGAGGCGGACCGCGAGCAGTGAGCCCTCGCCGGAGCGCGGCCTGCTGCCCGCGCCGTCGGCGACCGCGAGGACCGTGACGGGCCCGTCCGTCGAGCACCGCCAGGCGTCCTGGCAGGCGACGCCGTCCCGGCGGTGCCGGTAGCCCTCCACACTCAGGCCGTGCACCCGCCAACTCCCGTGCGCCCGCGCCCCCATGGCCCGCTCAGGCTTCCCAGGCCGGGCGCTGCGTCTTGAACTGGCTGAAGATCTTCTCGAAGACCTCGTCGCCCGCCCCCCTGGTCTCGGCGCTGGCGCTCGCCGACATCATCTGGAGCAGCTGTCGGAACGGAAAGCCCTGGAGCCGGGCGTTGAACTTCGGCGCGTACGCCTGGAGCACCTGCTCGGCCAGGTCGGTGAGCCCGCCGACCCCGATCGCGTACAGCCTGAAGCGCCGGGCGGCCTGCTCCTCGGCGAGCACCGGGACGAGCCGCTGCCAGGTGCGGCTGATGTGGCCGGTGCCGTCGGTCGGGAGCCCGTCGGTGACCAGGCAGATCTGCGGCCGGTAGTACTGGAGGCCCTGGGAGCGCAGCTCGGCCTTGCGGGCGGTGACCACGTGCATGGCCAGTTCCAGGGCCTCGGTCATCAAGGTCACCCCCGAGGCGTCGAGCCGCGGCGGCTCGAACATATGGGCAGCGACGAACGGGCCGACCGGCGAGCCCGGTTCGAGCGGCTGCCCGCCGCGCCAGGCGGTGACGCCCCGGCCGCCGAAGGTGATCACGGCGACCTCGACGCTGTAGCTGAGGCTGACGTCGTCGTGGAGCTCGCGGGTCCATTCGCTCAGCGCCGTGTTGAGCGCGTCGATGGGCGGGCCCGCCATCGAGCTGGAGGTGTCGAGACACAGCACCAGCGGCAGCCGTTGGGCGTTGTTCTCGAACTCGATGTCGGCGTACTCCGCCGGAAGTGTCCTGGTTGGCTGCTGCCTGCGCATCTGGCCTCTCCCCGTTCCCGTACTTCGCCCTTGCTGGTCAACCGCCGTGCGACGCACGGTCGATGACGGTCCGTCCGTTCTCCGCGTACGCGTGCGCGTACAGGATCCCGGCGTCCTTGCCCCGGCCCTCGCTGACCTCGACGGTGGCGCCGGGGGCGGGCGCGGGCGTCCCCGGCTCGGACCAGACCGCCCGGCGCAGACACTGGTCGAGCTCGACGTACCCCTGCGGGTGCAGCGCGGTGCGCACCACGGCGACGCGGCCCGGCGCGGCCGGCCTGCCGACGTCACGGCCGGGCGCCGCACGGTGCCTGCCCGGCGTCCCGGCCGTGCTCGGCGTGCCGGTGGCGCTTCCCGTACGGCCGGTGTGCGCGGCGGCCGGGCGCCCTGCGGCGGGTGCGGCGAACGCGAGGCGCGGGCCCCGTGAGCGGCGTACGGCGAAGACCAGCGCGGTCACCAGGAGCAGCAGCAGGGCGGCGACGCCGAGCGCCGGGACGAGCAGCGGGGAGCCGCCGCCGGAGCCGCCGACGCTGTCGGAGTTGCGGGCGAGCTCGGCGGCCAGCCCCGCGTCCACCAGCTCCTTGCCGCGCAGGCTCTTGCCCTTGTGGCCCGCCGTCGCGACGGTCTCGCACAGCTTGCCCTCGCAGGCGCCCGCCTCGCGCAGGGCGGTCACGGTCCTGTCGTCGAGCCGGGTGATCTCGGCGTCCGGGTCGACGAGCCGGTCCCCGGCCAGGACGAGCAGCAGGGTGCCGCCCGCTCCCGTCGGGTGCCCGGCCGGGACCATGAGGACCAGCGGGCCGCGGTCGAATGTGGCCTTGCGCTGGGAGAGCTTCCAGTCGGCGGTCTTCCCGTCGAGCTCCAGCGGCCGGTGCAGGGTGACGAGCACGGACGCGTCCTGGGTGCCGACGCGCCCGGCCCAGCAGTCCAGCCGGGCGGCAATTCCCCCCGAGCACGAGCGTTCAGCGGCGGCGGCCGGAAGGGCGGGTGCGAGCAGGGCCACGGTCAGCAGCCCGGCCAACGCCCACAGCTGTCGCGCGGCGCGCGGCCAACGGAGCTGCCCCATGTGTGAAAACCTCCCCGCCCCCGGAAAAGCACATCGCAAATATGACGGCACCGGCGCCTGCCCGTAAGGGTTTTGGCCATTCCCGGGGCGTTTCCGGGACATTCCCGAAAGCCACACCTACAACTGGAAAACCTGGTGGCACCGGACGAACATCTGCCTCGCCTGTTCCACCCAATCCCCGGCCAGAGAATCGAATTCGGGCTGGTTCATCCGACAGTTGAGCGGCAGGGTGCAGACCCCGGCGATACAGGGCCGCGGCCCCCGTACGTCCCACACCGACAGCATCGGGACCAGCTGTTCGGTGTTCCACGCGTTCGCCGCCGCGGCGGCCGTCGCCAGCTGGTCGCCGCGCAGGAACCGGCCGTCGGTCATGAACGCGACCAGCAGCTTCGTGGTGGTCATGAACCGGACGGTGACGGCTCTTCCGGCATCCGCGAGGTCGAAGCGCAGCGAGACGGAGACCGTGTCCTCCTCGCAGTGCAGATGGCGTCCGGCCGCCCACCCGTGGACCAGCGACCGCCACTGGACGCCCAGGTCCCTCCCGTCGCCCGACGGTGTCCCCTCAGAGTGCCGCACGGCCCACCGCCTCGATCACCATCGCGTCGCTGAGCCCCGCGTCGAGCAGCGTCTGCGCGTGCAGCAGCAGACAGGACGGCAGCGAGGCCCCGCTGCCGGCCGCCCGGTGGACCTTCAGCTCACCGGTGCGGACCCGGATCCGCCGGGCCACCGTGGGCGGCGGCCAGGTGAGCGCCCGCGCGGCGCCCGCCTCCGGGCCGAGCAGCCCCTGGAGCAGCACGTCCAGACCCGGCCGGTCCTCGGGCCGCTTGGCCAGGCACCCGGCGACCAGATCCCTCAACTCACCGGGTACGTCGTCGAGTTCGGGCTCGGCGTGCACCACCCGGTAGGCCACCCCGGCGCCGTGCCGGAACGGCGCGTACCCCGCGACGGCGTAGACGAGGACCCCGCCGAGCGAGAAGACGTCGCTGGCGGGCCCGGCCCGGTCGCCGGTCATCTGCTCGGGCGACATGTACGGCGGCGTCCCCATCAGCTGCCCGGCCCGGGTCAGCCCGGTAGCCCCGGCGACCGCCGAGATACCGAAGTCGATGACGCGCGGCCCGTCTGCGGCGAGCAGCACGTTCGACGGCTTGAGGTCGCGGTGGACCACCCCGGCGCCGTGGATTGCCTGTAGCGCCTCCACCAGACCGGCCCCGAGCCGCCGCGCCTGCCCCTCGGTCAGCGGCCCGTCCGCGCCGACGGCCTCCGACAGGGCGGGCCCGGGC
This sequence comes from Streptomyces sp. NPDC059994, assembly GCF_042737755.1. Lineage (NCBI taxonomy): Bacteria > Bacillati > Actinomycetota > Actinomycetes > Kitasatosporales > Streptomycetaceae > Streptomyces > Streptomyces sp. NPDC059994. The sequence goes on along the minus strand of NZ_JBHWUR010000072.1, from coordinate 33,472 downwards.
ACGTACGCCGTGGCCAGCCAGGGCAGTTCGGCCTCCGGGTCGGCGTCGACGACCGCCGCCGTGTACGCCCCGCCGACCAGCCGCGCGGCGGCCACCTCGCGGGCGAAGCGCCGCCGGAACTCGTCGTCGGCCGCGAGTTCGGGACGTACGACCTTGACCGCGACGGCCCGGCCCGCGGGCGACCGCCCCAGATACACCCACCCCATCCCGCCGGACCCCAGCCGCCCGACGATGCGGTACGGCCCCACCCGCAGCGGATCACTCACCGGTGTGCGCAACCTCCGCGCCCCCTCACTCGGCCCAACGCGCTCCGGGTCCGAGTGTCCCGCGAACGCCCGCCCCCGGCAGCCGCCATGGCGAAAAACACTCCCGGGAAAGCGATCCGGCCCCCGGAGCCGTGAGGGGGCTCCGGGGGCCGATCGTGTCGTGGCGGACCGTCGTGACCCCACTGGTCAGGGCGGTGTTCGGGGCAGCCCGCCACGAGTCTCGGGCGGGCGGGTCAGCCCAGGCGGGCGACCAGCGCGCGGTACTCGTCCCACAGCTCCTTGGGCGTGTGGTCCCCGAAGGTGTTGAGGTGCTCGGGGATCAGCGCCGCCTCCTCGCGCCAGACCTCGGTGTCGACCTTGAGCAGGAACTCCAGGTCCGCCTCGGGCAGTTCGAGGCCCGCGGTGTCCAGGGACTCCCTGGTCGGCAGGATGCCGATCGGGGTCTCGACGCCCTCGGCCCTGCCCTCCAGGCGCTCCACGATCCACTTCAGGACACGGCTGTTCTCGCCGAAGCCGGGCCACACGAACTTGCCCGCGTCGTTCTTGCGGAACCAGTTCACGTAGTAGATCTTGGGCAGCTTGGCAGCGTCCGCGGTGGCGCCGACCTTGACCCAGTGGGCCATGTAGTCGCCCATGTTGTAGCCGCAGAACGGGAGCATCGCGAACGGGTCGCGGCGCAGCTCGCCGACCTTGCCCTCGGCGGCGGCGGTCTTCTCGGAGGCGACGTTCGCACCGAGGAAGACGCCGTGGTTCCAGTCGAAGGACTCGGTCACCAGCGGTACGGCGGAGGCGCGGCGGCCACCGAAGAGGATCGCGGAGATCGGGACGCCCTTGGGGTCCTCCCACTCGGGGGCGATCGTCGGGCACTGGCCGGCCGGGACGGTGAAGCGGGCGTTCGGGTGGGCGGCCGGGGTCTGCGACTCGGGCGTCCAGGCGTTGCCCTTCCAGTCGGTGAGGTGCGCGGGCGCCTGTTCGGTCATGCCCTCCCACCACACGTCGCCGTCGTCGGTGAGCGCCACGTTGGTGAAGACCGAGTTGCCCCACAGCGTCTTCATCGCGTTGGCGTTGGTGTGCTCACCGGTGCCGGGCGCGACGCCGAAGAAGCCGGCCTCGGGGTTGATCGCGTACAGCCGGCCGTCCTCGCCGAACCGCATCCACGCGATGTCGTCGCCGATGGTCTCGACGGTCCAGCCGGAGATCGTCGGCTCCAGCATGGCGAGGTTGGTCTTGCCGCAGGCGGACGGGAAGGCCGCGGCGACGTACTTCGACTCGCCCTGCGGCGGGGTCAGCTTGAGGATGAGCATGTGCTCGGCGAGCCAGCCCTCGTCGCGCGCCATGACGGAGGCGATGCGCAGCGCGTAGCACTTCTTGCCGAGCAGGGCGTTGCCGCCGTAGCCCGAGCCGTACGACCAGATCTCGCGGGACTCCGGGAAGTGCGAGATGTACTTGGTGGAGTTGCAGGGCCACGGCACGTCGGCCTCGCCCGCCTCCAGCGGGGCGCCCAGGGTGTGGACGGCCTTCACGAAGAAGCCGTCGGTGCCGAGCTCGTCCAGGACCGGCCGGCCCATACGGGTCATGGTGCGCATGGAGACGGCGACGTAGGCGGAGTCGGTGATCTCGACGCCGATCGCGGAGAGGTCCGAGCCGAGCGGGCCCATGCAGAAGGGCACGACGTACATGGTGCGGCCGCGCATCGAGCCCCGGAAGATCCCCTTCTCACCCGCGAAGCCGCTTCCTTCTCCGGTAAAGATGGCCTTCATCTCGGCGGGGGCTTTCCAGTGGTTGGTCGGCCCCGCGTCCTCCTCCTTCTCGGAGCAGATGAAGGTCCGGTCCTCGACCCGCGCGACATCGGAGGGGTCGGAAGCGGCGTAGTAGGAGTTCGGGCGCTTGATCGGGTCGAGCTTCTTGAACGTGCCCTTGGCGACGAGCTCCTCGCAGAGGCGCTCGTACTCGGCCTCGGAACCGTCGCACCAGACCACCCTGTCCGGCTGCGTGATGGCTGCGATCTCGTCTACCCAGGAGATGAGCTCCTGGTGATTCGTCGGGACAGTGGTGGAAGCCGCGATGTCGCGCGCCACGATCGCTCCTTGTTGAAGGTTCGGTATCCCCTTGTGGGGGAATTTCGTTCGTTGCCCCGTGGGGGCTGCGACCCGGACGCTTCTTCTGGTACCTGGCGCTCATCCGGTGCCGACCGCACTCATCTGATCATCCGTGCCGTTCGCCCATATGTCCAGAGGCACTCTCACGTGAGCATCGCCACTCATCCTCCCTTGTTCATCCGTGGTGCACGCGGCCGGGGCATACGGTTACGGGCCGCCCCCATCCGTAACCTACGGAGGCGTAGGTAGCATGCGGGACATGACTGATCAGGTGACGGCCCCTGCGCCGACCGTGCCCCTGAAGCCCAGACTGCGCGGCTGGCTGCATGCCGGGATGTTCCCGGCAGTGGTCGTCTCGGGCATCGTGCTCACCGCGCTCGCCCACTCGACCCGGGGCCGGATCGCCTGCGGGATCTACGTCCTGACCGCCTGTCTGCTGTTCGGCGTCAGCGCCGTCTACCACCGGGGCGACTGGGGCCCGCGCGGCGAGGCGATCCTGCGCCGGCTCGACCACGCCAACATCTTCCTGATCATCGCGGGCACCTACACCCCGCTCACCCTGCTGCTGCTCCCGGACTCGACCGGCCGGGTGCTGCTCTGGGCGGTGTGGGCGGCGGCGCTCGCCGGGATAGCCTTCCGCGTCTTCTGGGTCGGCGCCCCGCGCTGGCTCTACACCCCCTGCTACATAGCGATGGGCTGGGCGGCGGTCTTCTTCCTCCCCGACTTCATGCACACCGGCGGCATCGCGGTGCTCGTCCTGGTCGTCGTCGGCGGACTGCTCTACAGCGCGGGCGGCGTGATCTACGGCATCAAGCGCCCCAACCCCTCGCCGCGCTGGTTCGGCTTCCACGAGGTGTTCCACTCCCTGACGCTGGCGGCGTTCGTCGTCCACTACGTCGGAATCTCCCTGGTCGCCTACCAGCATTCTTGACGCCGACCCTCTTTTGAGAGTTACTGTCACTTGACGGTAACTCTTACGGAGGTGTGCCATGACACAGGTTTCCGGCCCCGATCCACGGCGCTGGTGGGCCCTGGCGGCGATGGTCGCGAGCATGCTGGTGCTCGGCTTCGACATGACCATCCTCAATGTCGCGCTGCCGACGATGGCCCAGCAGCTCGGCGCCACCACCGGCCAGCAGCAGTGGATGGCCGACGCCTACGTCGTGGTCTTCGCCGCCCTGATGCTCCCCGCCGGACTCCTCGGCGACCGCTTCGGCCGCCGCCGGATGCTCATCACGGGCCTCGGGATCTTCCTGGCGGGCTCCCTCGTCGGCGCGCTGACCACCAGCGTCGGGGCGGTCATCGCGGCCCGCGCGGTCATGGGAACAGGAGCCGCGTTCGTCATGCCGCTCGCCCTGGCCGTACTGCCCTCGCTCTTCCCCGCCGAGGAGCGCACCAAGGCCGTCTCGATCGTCACCGCCTCCTCCGCGCTCGGCCTGCCGCTCGGCCCGATCATCGGCGGCTTCCTGCTCAACCACTTCTGGTGGGGCTCGGTCTTCCTGATCAACGTCCCGATGGTCGCGATCGGCATCACCGCCTGCGCCTTCCTGCTCCCGGAGACCAGCGACCCGGCCTCGCCGCGCGTCGACGCCCTCTCCACCGTGCTCACCGCCGCAGGCCTCGGCTCCCTCATCTACGGGATCATCGAGGCGCCGACGCGCGGCTGGAGCGACGCGCTGGTCCTCGCCACGCTCGGCGGCGGCGCGGCACTGATCGCCGCCCTGGTCGTACGGGAGCGGCGCGCGCCGCGTCCGATGCTCGACATGAAGCTGCTCGCCCACCGGCCGTTCCTGCTGAACACGCTGGCGGCCACGCTGGTGATGTTCATCCTCGCCGGGCTGATGTTCGTCCTGCCCCAGTACCTCCAGGCGGTGCTCGGCAACGACGCCTTCGGCACCGGGCTGCGGATGCTGCCCCTGATGGGCGGGCTGACGATCGCGGCCAAGGCCGGGGAGCCGGTGGTGCGGCGGTTCGGGGCGCGGGCCACGATCTGCGCGGGCCTCGTGGTGCTCGCCTTCTCGGCCTTCCTCGGCAGCCGTACGACCGTGGAGAGCGGCTACGGCTTCACCGCGCTGTGGCTGACCCTGACCGGACTCGGCTTCGGCTTCGCGATGGTGCCCGCGATGACGGCCGCGCTCGCCACGCTGCCGCCCGACCGCGCGGGCAGCGGATCCGGACTGCTGATGACCGTACGTCAGGTGGGCAGCGCGGTCGGGATCGCGCTCCTCGGCTCGCTGCTCGCCGGGGTGTTCGCGGACAAGCTCGACACGGCCGGGCTGCCGGGGCCCGCGGCGGACCGGGCGGGGGACTCGGTGGTGGCCGCACACCTGGTCGCGGCGCGCCTCGGCGACTCCCGGCTCGCCGCCTCGGCCGACTCCGCGTACGTCCACGGCATGAACACGGTGCTGCTGGTGTGCGGGGTGGCCGCGCTGGTCACCGCACTGCTCGCGGCGGCGCTGCTGCCGGGGCGGGAGGGGCCGGAACCGGCCGCGCGGGAGGTGGCGGGGACACCCGCTGATGCCGTGGACGTCATGGATGCCTGAGAATGTCGACATGTCCGCCATGCCACGCACCCGGTCCCTCGACTCCCTCGCCGAGGACATGCAGCCGCAGCTCGGGCTGCGCGAACGCAAGAAGCTCAAGACGCGCGTCGCGATCCGGCGCGCGACGTACCGGCTGATCACCGAGCAGGGGTACGACGCGACGACGGTCGAGCAGATCGCCGAGGCGGCGGAGGTGTCCCCGTCGACGGTGTTCCGCTACTTCCCCACCAAGGAGGACATCGTCCTCACCGACGAGTACGACCCGATCATGGTCGGCGAGCTGCGCGCCCGCCCCGCGGACGAGCCGCCCCTGGAGTCCCTGCGCCACGTCATCGACAAGGCGACCCGGCTGGCGCTGGAACACGACCGCGAAGAGACGATTCAGCGGACGACGCTGCTGGTCCGGGTACCGGCGCTGCGGGCCCGGATGATGCAGTCGATGGCGGTCACCAGCCGCCAGCTCTGCGAGGTCCTGGCGCAGCGGACGGGCCGCGGGGAGGGCGAGCTGGAGGTGCGGGTGTACTCGATGGCGGTGCTCGGAGCGCTCTACGAGACGACGGTGTACTGGGCGGAACGGGACCACGAGGACGACTTGGTGGAGCTGGTGGGGCGAGCGCTGGATGTGGTGCGGGACGGGTTGCGGCGCTGAGGGAGGCGGTGATCCGGCTGCGGGTCGTGGCGGGCTGGTCGCGCCCACGCGGCGGAGCCGCGCCATGTCACAGCCCCGCGCCCCGCACGGGCGCGGGGAACCCGCGTGCGCGCTCAGGACAGCGCCTGCCCCAACGCCTCCGCGCTCGTCACCGGTGCCTCGCACGTGAAGTGGCGGCACACGTACGCCGCCGGGCCCCCGTCGACCAGCGGGCGCTCCGCCAGCAGGGGGAACTCCGCGCCGGCCGGGTCGCCCACCGCCACCACCGCGCCCGGGGCACGGCCCAGCAGTGCGGCGCGGTGGAGTTCGCCTCCGGGCGGGCCCACCACGGCCACCTCGCGGGGGCCGTCGAGCAGGGCCTCGGCCGTCGCCAGGCCCCAGCCGATGAAGCGCGGGGCGCGCGGGCCGAGAGCCTTGACCACGCCCAACGCGCCCTCGGCGGCGGCCCGGTGGGCGGATGAGCCGGTGTGCGCCGCGTACGAGAGCAGCGCTCCGGCGGCCGCCGTCCAGCCCGACGGAGTGGCGCTGTCCGTGGGGTCCTGCGGGCGCCTGATCAGCTGTTCGGCATCGTGCGCGGTGTCGTAGAGCACCCCGCCCCCGCCGGTGAACTGGTCCAGGACGATATCGAGCAGGAACCCGGCGAACTCCAGCCAGGCCCCCTCCCCCGTCACCCCGGCGAGCGCCAGGAAGCCCTCGGCGACGTCGGCGTAGTCCTCCAACACGCCGCCGTTCGGGCCCACTTGGCCGTCCTTCGACGTGCGCGACAGGCGGGCGCGGTCGTCCATGTGGACGCGGACCAGCAGGTCCGCCGCCTCGGTCGCCCGCTCGACCAGGTCGGGGCGGTCGAAGTACGCGCCCGTCTCCGCCAGCGCCGCGATCGCCAGGCCGTTCCAGGCGGCGACGACCTTGTCGTCCCGGCCGGGACGGGGCCGGTTCTCACGCGCCGCGAAGAGCCGGTCGCGTACGTCCGCCGCCACCGGACCGCCATCCGGGGGCAGTTGGAGGACGGAGGCACCCTCCTCGAAGGTGCCCTCCTCGGTCACCCCGAAGTGCCGCGCTGCGGCCTCGCCGTCCTTCTCGCCCAGCGCCTCGGCCAGCTGCGCGGGCGTCCACACATAGAACGCGCCCTCCACGTGGTGCCCGCTGCCGTCGTCGCTGTCGGCGTCCAGGGCCGAGGCGTAGCCGCCCTCGGCGGTGCGCAGCTCGCGGACCATGAAGTCGGCGGTCTCCAGGGCAACCCGGCGCGCCGACTCCGAGCCGGTGGCCCGCCACAGGTGCGCGTACACCCGGCACAGCAGCGCGTTGTCGTAGAGCATCTTCTCGAAGTGGGGCACCACCCACTCGCGGTCCACCGAGTAGCGGGCGAAGCCGCCGCCCAGCTGGTCGTAGATGCCGCCGCGCGCCATCCGCTCGCAGGTGTCGGCGGCCATCTGGAGCGCGCCCTCGGCGCCCGTACGGGCGTGGTGGCGCAGCAGGAACTCCAGGGTCATCGACGGCGGGAACTTGGGCGCGCCGCCGAAGCCGCCGTGCCGCTCGTCGTAGTCGCGGGTCAGCCCGAGCAGCGCGCCCGCCAGCTCCTCCTCGCCGGGCACACCGGCGCCCCCGCCGTACACCAGCTCGCGCTCGGACAGGTCCCGTACGACCTTCGCCGCGACCTCGCCCACCTCCTCGCGCCGGTCCGTCCAGGCGGCCCGCACCCCCTCCAGGACCTGCGGGAACGACGGCATGCCGGGCCGGGGCTCGGGCGGGAAGTAGGTGCCGAAGTAGAACGGTTCGGCGTCCGCCGTCAGGAAGACGGTCATGGGCCAGCCGCCCTGGCCGGTCGCCGCCTGCACCGCCTCCATGTAGACGGCGTCGACGTCCGGGCGCTCCTCGCGGTCGACCTTGACGTTGACGAAGTGCTCGTTGAGGTACGCGGCCGTCGTCTCGTTCTCGAACGACTCATGCGCCATCACATGGCACCAGTGGCACGCCGAGTAGCCGACCGATAGCAGAACGGGTACATCACGCCGCCGCGCTTCCTCGAAAGCCTCCGGCGTCCAGGGCCACCAGTCGACCGGATTGTCAGCGTGCTGAAGCAGATAAGGCGAGGTCACACCAGCCAACCGGTTCATACGACCCAGCCTCTCACAATGCCCGGCCCCGTCGGCGAGGCCCACACGGGCTCTGCCTCGCTTGGCCGAGCCGCAGTTGTGCGCCGAGGCGGCCGTAGCGGCGGCGGGCATCCCGGACGAGGTTCTGTTCCCCGGCGATGCGCTTGTCCCTCGCACCGCCTGGGGGAGCTTGCGCGCGAGACGGGGGACCTCGGCTTCGGGGACGGGGTCCCCTGCGACGGTAACCATGGCAAGCGGAACAGGTCGATGTCGGACATCTCCTGGCGCTCTTCCGCATCAGGCGCCCCGGCATCACAGGCCAGTAGGCTGAGCCCGGCAGCGCTGGCCCCGTCAAGGCTCCTCGAAGGAGGGACACCATGACCGCCGAGATGATGGCGCCCGCGTGGATGCATACGCAGATCAGCGCGGAGCAGTACGACTCCTGGTCCGAGGAGCAGTGCGCCGGCATTGAGATCGTGGACGGGATGGTAGTCGTGAGCCCGGGCCCGTCCAAGCGGCACAAACGGCTGGCCCGGATCCTGGCCAACGCCCTGGACGCCGCCGCAAGCCCGGACTGGAACGCCGACACGGACTTCGACGTGCGCCTGCAGGACGTTCCACTCACCAACCGCCGTCCGGACGTCGTCGTCTACCGGGCGGAGACCATCGACCTCACGCCCACCCGCCCTGAACACGTACTCCTGGTCGTCGAGGTCGTGTCGCCCGGCTCGGAAACCACCGACCGGATCGTGAAGGTGGACCAGTACGCCAAGGCCGGCATCCCCTTCTACTGGCGGGTCGAACAGGCCGCCACCGGTGTCCCGATCATCTACACCCACGTCCTCGACCCCGCCACCAAGGCCTACAGGGACGGCGAGATGTTCACCGGTGTGATCAAGGCTGCCGCGCCCTTCTCCGTCACTGTCGACCTGGGAGCCGTCTGACAGCGCTGGAAGCCTGGCGGCCGTTCGACTGCCTCGTGGACGGAGCAGATACGGGGACGCCTCATAAGCCAGGCGGTTCGGCGTGGGCCCATCGTCACCCACGGGCGAGATGATCCGCCGACTCCCTCGCGCCGACGCGCGGCACGCAGGACACTTGACACCAACGGCACACTCGACCAGGACTCATGTCGCACCGGACGCTCTCGGAGGGGGACGCACATGCGGGACGGCCATCGGGCGGAGGCCGAGCGGCTGTTGGTACGCGCGGTCGAGGAGGAGGTGCGGCGCTCCGGCGGCCGGGCCGACGCCAACGCGCTGCTGACACGCGGCCGGGCGGCACTCGACGCGCTGGCGGCGAGCGCCGAGGAGGAGTACACGGCGTACACGCGGGCACTGGACGAGGCGGCGGCCGGGCAGCCGGCGCTCGGCGCGCGGTTCGCCGGCGAGAAGGCGGGCACGGCGTTCCTGGTGACCGGGGTCGCGGCGGTCGCCGCCGTCGTCGCGGACGCGGCGCTCGGGACCGGCGCGGGGCCCGCGATGGGCGCCGGGGCGGCCGTGGCCGTCGCCGGGGCCGCGACCACCGTCGTGCGGGTGACCGCGGCGCACTGGCCGGCCGCCCACCGGCGCGCGGGCGAACTCGGCCGTCCGGGCGGTGCCGAGCAGCTGCGCCTGCAGTGGCTGACGGCCCTGGACGTACGGGGCATCCGCCCGTTCCTGGACCAGCAGCGCATGACGGCCCCGGCGGCCCGCACCGGCAAGAAGGCCAGCACGTCGGTGCCCACCCAGCTGCGCGGCACGGACAAGAGCGCGGCGGCCCGGCGCCGCTCGGTCCTTGAGCAGTCGTTCGGCCATCTGCCCCAGCCGCAGGGGCCGTTCGCGGGACGGCGCGCGGAGATCACCCGGATCGCCCAGTGGGTGCACTCGGCGCGCGCCGCGACCGAGACCCGCCCCACGGTCGTGGTGCTGCACGGCCCGGCGGGCGTGGGCCGCACGGCGCTTGCCGTACGGGCCGCGCACCAGCTGCGGGACCAGTTCCGGGGCGCGTGCCTGGTGGATCTGCGGGGCGGCGCCCAGACGCCGCTGCCCACCCGGGACGCCCTGCTGCACCTGCTGAACCGGCTGGGCGCGCCCCGCGAGCAACTGCTCTTCCGAGATGGGGTCTCCCCTGCTGGAGCGGGGTCGAGAGCTCGGGGAAGGTCATCGGCCGACCAGCAGGTGCGCCGGCTCGCCGAGCTCTACCACCAGCATCTGACGGGCCTTCCGGTCACGGTGGTCCTCGACGACGCCTATGACGCCGAGCAGGTGCGCACGCTGGTGCCCGAGCGGTCCGACAGCCTGGTCCTGGTGACGGCCGCGCGCCCGCTGGAGCTGCCCGACGACTTCCCGGCGTGGGTGCACCAGCTGGCGGTGGAGCCGCTGGACGAGGCGGGCGCGGAGGAGCTGCTGCGCGAGTCGGCTCAGGAGGACTTCAAGGATCCGGATGCCTTCAAAGACACCGAATCCGCCGTGCTCGTACGGGAGTTGTGCGGCGGGCTGCCGCTCGCGCTGCGGATCGCGGGCTCCTCACTGGGGCCCCGGGACGCGCGGGCGCTCGCCGCGGACCTCGGGGCGTACGGGCCGGTGGCGCCCGTCGAGCGGGCCCTGTGGCTGCGCTACACCGACCAGTCCGAGCAGTCGCGCAGACTGCTGCGGCGCCTGGCGCTCGCCGGGCGGACCTCGCTGGGCGCGGCGGCCGCGGCGGCGCTGCTCGCCACCGGCGAGGCGGAGGCGGGCCGGCTCCTCGCGGATCTGGCGCGGGCGGGCCTGATCGACCAGGTCCGCGCCGACCGCTACCGCCTGCACGACACCGTACGGACCTTCGCGCGGGCCCGGCTCCTGGACGAGGAGGAGGCCGCCGAGCGCACGGCCGCGCAGGAGCGGCTGATCCAGAACTACGCGGACCTCGCCGACGCGGTGATCCGTATGGTCGACGGCAAACTCTCCACCCGCGCCGGACAGTTCGGCGGCCACGGCTTCGCCTCGCTCGACGCGGCCCTGCGCTGGCTCGACGACGAGTCGAGCTTCATCACGGCCGCGCTGCGCGACACGGAGGACGTGAACCAGCAGGCGGTGCTCAATCTGCTGGGCGCGCTGTGCGACTACTGCCTGCTGCGCGGCGACCTCTACCGCCTGGGCGAGATCAGCGAGCTGTCGCAGGCCGTCGACCAGGGCCTTCTTGAGCGTTCCGTACGGTGGCGCACCGGTATCGCGGCGCGCCAGCTGGGCGAGCTCGACACCGCCCGCACCACGCTGACCTCGGTGGTCGGCCTCTACCGGGAGGCGCAGAACGACGCGGGCGCGGCGCTCGCGCTCGCCTCGCTCGGCATCACCCTGCACCACCAGGGCAACCTCACCGAGGCGGCGGCCCGGCTGCGCGAGGCGATCGAGCTCCAGTCCTCGCCCGAACAGGACGAGGACCGGGCGTGGTCGCTGCACGCGCTGGCGGCGGTCGAGCGCGACCGGGCCAACCTGGCTGGCGCGCTGACCCTGCTGGACACGGCGCTCGCCCTGCACCGCGAGGGCGAGTCGCTGCACGGCGAGGCCTGGACCCACTTCCAGCTCGGCCAGGTGTGTCTGCGGATGGGTGATGTGCCGCGCGCGGACGAGGAGTTGCGCACCGCGCTCGATCTGTACGGCCGCACCCGTGACGGCCGCGGCGAGGCCTGGGCGCTGACCCAGCTGGCCCGCGCCCGGCTGGTGGACGGCGACCCGAACCCGGCCGTCGACGGGCTGCGCCAGGCCCTGTCCCGCCACCGGGAGCAGGAGGACGCGCGCGGCGAGGCGTGGACGCTGTACTACCTGGGCCAGGCCCTGGAGGAGCGCGGCGACCGCGACCAGGCGGTCCGCGAGCTGGAGCGGGCCCGCACGATGTTCTCGCGGATGCGTGATGTGTACGGCCTGGCCTGCGCCCGCCACCACTCCGGGCGGGTCACCCGCGACCAGCGCGCCGCCCAGACCGGCAACCTGCGCAACTCCGGCTTCGCCCGCCAGCTCCTGGTCGACGCCCGCGCCGACTTCCACCGCATCGGGGTCGCCCACGGCGAGGGCTGGACCTGTCTGGAGCTGGCCCTGATCGACGCGGGCAACAACCGCGCGCCCCAGGCGCTGCGGCTGTGCGACGAGGCGGTCGAGCTGTTCGACTCGTACGGGGACCTCAGGGGCGGCGACTGGGCCCGCTTCCTGCGCTGCACCCTGCTGCCGTACGCCTCGGCGGGCGGCTCGGAGATCGGGGTCGCGGTGGCCCAGGAGGAGCTGTCCCAGCTGATCCGCGCCCACCACGCCACCCGCGACAGCAAGCTGGAGGACTGCGCGGAGGCGTACGCGCTGATGCTGGAGCGCGGGGTGGAGCTGGAGGACGGCTGGCAGGCCTGGCAGCTGGGCATGGTCCCGACCCGGCACTCCCGGGAGGTCATGGGGGTGCCGGTGGGGGCGGGACGGTAACCCGGTCGGGCCCTGTCCCTCGTCGGGGCCGGGCCCCTGCCCCTTAGGGGCGCGGGGCTGTGACATATGCGGCTCCGCCGCGTGGGCGCGACCAGCCACAGCGGGCCCGCAGACGCATCCGCACCCCAGCGGGGCACCTACGCCTTCGGGTCGCCCTTGCCCGGGGCGGTCGAGACAGCCGGGGCCGCCCCACCCGCCTCGGGGCCCTCCTCGAAGTCGACCTTCCCCATGTGGCGGTTCATCGACTTCATCAGCAGCCACACGCCCACGGCCAGCGCCGCGAAGACGATGAAGCCGAGGACGCCGGGCGTCACCTTGTCGTTGTCGATGTCCTTGGCCAGCGGGACCAAGTGCGTCAGTGCCAGGCTTGCGCTCATATCAGGCATTCTCGCGTACGCCCGCGAAGAGGTCGTCCTCGGGGAGGGAAGTGTCCACGAGCGACTTCGCCAGCTCGTACTCCTCCGTCGGCCAGACCTCCCGCTGGATGTCCATCGGGACCCGGAACCAGCCGCCGTCGGGGTCGATCTGGGTGGCGTGCGCGATCAGCGCCTTGTCGCGGATCTCGAAGAAGTCCGCGCACGGAACGTGCGTGGTGAGCGTGCGCTCGACGCGCTCGAACTCCTTCCAGCGCTCCAGCCACTCGCCGTACGGGGACTCCATGCCCCGGTCGAGCAGCGCGTGGTGCAGCGCCAGGGTGCGCGGCTTGTTGAAGCCCTGGTTGTAGTACAGCTTCCGCGGCTGGTACGCCGGACCGTACTCGGACTCCGGGAACTTCTCGGTGTCGCCCGCCCCGTCGAACGCCACCATGGAGATCTTGTGGGTCATGATGTGGTCGGGGTGCGGGTAGCCACCGTTCTCGTCGTACGTGGTGATCACCTGCGGACGGAAGGCGCGGATCTTGCGGACCAGTTCGCCCGCCGCCTTGTCCACGTCCTCCAGGGCGAAGCAGCCGTCGGGCAGCGGCGGCAGCGGGTCGCCCTCCGGCAGACCCGAGTCGACGAAGCCCAGCCACTCCTGCTTGACGCCGAGGATCTCGCGGGCCTCGTCCATCTCCTTCTTGCGTACCTCGTGGATGTGCTCCTCGATGTACTTGTCGCCCTGGAGCTTCGGATTGAGGATGGAGCCGCGCTCGCCTCCCGTGCAGGTCACGACCAGCACGTCCACCCCCTCGGACACATACTTCGCCATGGTGGCCGCGCCCTTGCTCGACTCGTCGTCGGGGTGGGCGTGCACGGCCATCAGTCGCAGCTGCTCAGTCAAGACAAGATCCTCAGTGATTCGGCGCCCTGGGTGTTGCCCTCTGTGATCCGGCGCGATGGGCGGCTTCTATAGTGACCGAATCGGGGGGCGGAAAATTCCTGGCACCCCCAGCAGCAGGAGGACGACCATGGCCGCGGCAAGCCAACCGCTTCCCGAGGGGCGCTACGGGCGCACCGCGGACCAGCGCGCCGACCGCAAGCTCAAGATCATCGGTTCGGTCCTCGGCGTCGCCCTGCTCGGTGTGGTCGGCTGGATCGGCTACGACTACGTGGGCGGCCAGTCCGTGTCGGCCGAGGTCATCAAGTTCAAGGTGGTCTCCGCCAAGGCCGTCCAGGTCCACCTGGAAGTGCGCAAGGACAGGGGCGAGACCGGTGTCTGCACCCTGCGCGCCCTGGAGACCGGCGGCGACGAGGTGGGCCGCAAGGACGTCCGCTTCGAACAGAAGCAGGGCCGCATCGACGAGCTGATCACCGTCCAGACCACCTCGCGGGCGACCGCCGTCGACCTGGTCGGCTGCAAGTCGGTCTGACCGGTCCTGCGCCGCGCGGCCCGGACCGGTCCTGCGCCGCGCGCCCGGCTGCCCCGCCGGTCGATTCCGCCGCCTCGTCCACTCTGACCTGCGCCGACGTTGTCCCTGCGGTTTTCGTCCTCCCCCTTCGCGCCCTGAATTGTTAGGCTCGTGGTTTCGCCCGCCCTAGAAGGCACATCCTTCTGGGTAGGGCGATGCGCTTGTATTCCCAGTACCGACGAGGAGCACCTGTGACCCAGACCAGCGACAACGTCACCTGGCTGACCCAGGAGGCGTACAACCAGCTCAGGGCCGAGCTGGAGTATCTGTCTGGTCCCGCGCGCACGGAGATCGCCGTAAAGATCGCGGCGGCCCGTGAGGAGGGTGACCTCCGGGAGAACGGCGGGTACCACGCGGCCAAGGAGGAGCAGGGCAAGATGGAGCTCCGGGTCCGCCAGCTGACCCAGCTCCTTGAGCACGCCAAGGTCGGCGAGGCGCCCGCCGCGGACGGCGTGGTCGCCCCCGGCATGCTCGTCACGATCGCCTTCGACGGCGACGAGGACGACACCCTGGAGTTCCTGCTCGCCTCGCGTGAGTACGCGTCCACCGAGATCGAGACGTACTCGCCGCAGTCCCCGCTCGGCTCCGGTGTGAACGGCAAGAAGATCGGCGAGGACGCCGAGTACGAACTGCCGAACGGCAGGAAGTCCTCGGTGAGGATCCTCGCCGCCACGCCGTACACGGGCTGAGCCCGCTCCGTACGTAGGCGAAGCCCCCGGCCGCCCTTTCCGGGGCCGCCGGGGGCTTCGCCGTGTGCGTCAGGCCGTCGCCGAGCGGTACTTGCGCACCGCCAGGGTCCGGAACCCCACGATGATCAGCAGCGACCAGAGCAGCGAGGCGACCACCGGGTGCTGCATCGGCCAGGCCTCGGACGGCACCACGCCCGGGTTCCCGAAGAGGTCCCGGCAGGCCTGGACGGTGGCGCTGAACGGGTTCCACTCGGCGACGTGCCGCAGCCACGGCGTCATCCCGGACGTGGCGACGAACGCGTTGGACACGAACGTCACCGGGAAGAGCCAGATCAGCCCGCCGGAGGTGGCCGCCTCCGGTGTACGGACCGTGAGGCCGATCAGGGCGCCGATCCAGGAGAACGCGTACCCGAGCAGGAGCAGCAGCGCGAACGCGCCGAGCGCCTTCGGGATGCCGTGGTGGACGCGCCAGCCGACCAGCAGGCCGACGGCGGCGAGCACCACAAGGGTCAGGGCCGTCTGCACCAGGTCGGCCAGCGTGCGGCCGGTGAGGACCGCGCCGCGGGCCATCGGCAGCGACCGGAACCGGTCGATGAGCCCCTTGTGCATGTCGTCCGCGATGCCCGCGCCGGCGCCGGCCGTGGCGAAGGTGACGGTCTGGGCGAAGATGCCCGCCATCAGGAACTCGCGGTACTGCGCCGGGTCGGTGCTGCCGGCGATGTTGACCGAGCCGCCGAAGACGTAGCTGAACAGCACCACGAACATGATCGGCTGGATCAGTCCGAAGATGATCATCTCGGGGATGCGCATCATCCGGATCAGATTGCGCTTGGCCACGACCAGCGAGTCGTTGACCGACTGGACTATGCCGCCGCGCGGCTGCGGGGCTGTGAGGTGCGGGGTTTCGACGACGGCGGTCACTTGGAGCCCTCCTTCTCGTCCTCGTCCTTCTGCTCGGCCACATGGCCGGTGAGGGAGATGAAGACGTCGTCGAGGGTCGGGCGGCGCAGCCCGATGTCGTCGATCTCCACTCCGCGGTTGTCGAGCTCGCGGATGACCTCGGCGAGCAGCTTGGCGCCGCCGGTGACGGGCACGGTGAGCTTGCGGGTGTGCTCGACGACGGCGACGTCGCCCTTGCCGAACCCGGCGAGCACCGCGCGGGCGGGCTCGATCTCCTCGTGCCGGTGCACCACGACCTCGACGCGCTCGCCGCCGGTGCGGGCCTTGAGCTGGTCGGCGGTGCCGCGCTCGATCACCCGGCCGTGGTCGACCACGCAGATGTCGTGCGCGAGGTGGTCGGCCTCCTCCAGATACTGCGTGGTGAGCAGCAGGGTGGTGCCGCCCGCGACGAGCTCCTGGATGACCTCCCACAGCTGCTGTCGGTTGCGCGGGTCGAGGCCGGTCGTCGGCTCGTCCATGAACATCACCGGCGGCGACACGACCAGGGCCGCGGCCAGGTCGAGCCGTCGGCGCATACCGCCGGAGTACGTCTTGGCGGGGCGGTCGGCCGCGTCGGCGAGGTTGAACCTGTCGAGCAGCTCGTCCGCCCTGGCCTTCGCCTGCCTGGCCTTCATCTGGTAGAGCCGGCCGACCATTTGGAGGTTCTCGCGGCCGGTCAGATACTCGTCGACCGCCGCGAACTGACCGGACAGACCGATCGCGCGGCGCACCTCGTTGGGATGCTTGAGCACGTCGATGCCCGCGACCGTGGCGCGGCCGCTGTCGGGCTGGAGCAGGGTGGTCAGGACGCGCACGGTGGTGGTCTTGCCGGCGCCGTTGGGGCCGAGCAGGCCCAGGACCGTGCCCTCGGGGACATCGAGGTCCACGCCGTCCAGAGCCTTTACGTCGCCGAACGTCTTCACCAGGCCTTCGGCATAGATGGCGCCTGGCATGTCGGGTACCCCCAGAGTTGGGTGTCGCGGGTGTCGTTTCGTACACGAATCCTGGATTCGCCCGGGCATGTGATGCCCGGTGGAACTGTGGCGCGGAGCACAGGCTAACGCGATGTATCGCGTTTCCTCAAGGGGTACGACGACTTCGGTGCGAGCGGCGGAAGCGGCACGGCCATCCGGCCCGTTCCGGACCGGTCCCGGCCGACCGGCCGGGGAGCACCCCGGTCACCCGGTCAGGAGATGACCTGGTACCCCTCTTCCCGCAGCGCCGCCCCGACCTCCAGGCAGTGCTCCGGTCCCTTCGTCTCCAGGTGCAGCTCCACCTCCACTTCGGTGAGTCCGAGCCGCGGATCGGTCCGTACATGGCTCACGTCGAGGACGTTGGCGTCGACCACCGACAGTGACCTGAGAAGCGCCGCGAGCGCCCCCGGCCGGTCCGGCAGGCGCAGCCGCAGGCTCAGATAGCGCCCGGCCGCCGCCATCCCGTGCCGCAGGATCCGCTGGAGCAGCACCGGGTCCACGTTGCCGCCCGACAGCACCGCCACCACCGGCCCCCGGAACGCCCCGGGATCGCTCAGCAGCGCCGCCACCGGGCTCGCCCCGGCGGGCTCCACGACCAGCTTGGCCCGCTCCATGCAGAGCAGCAGCGCGCTCGACAGATCGTCCTCGGATACCGTGCGGATCCCGTCCACCAACTCCTTGATCAGCGCGAACGGCACGTCCCCGGGCCGCCCCACCTTGATCCCGTCGGCCATCGTCGGCGCCGGGTCGATCGCGACGGGGTGCCCGGCGGCCAGTGAGGGCGGATACGAGGCCGAGGCCGCCGCCTGCACGCCGATGACCTTCACATCGGGGCGGACCGCCTTCACCGCGACCGCGATGCCCGCCGCCAGGCCCCCGCCGCCGACCCCGACGAGGATCGTGCGCACCTCCGGGCACTGCTCCAGAATCTCCAGGCCGACCGTGCCCTGGCCCGCGATGATGTCCGGGTGGTCGAAGGGGTGGATGAAGACCGCGCCCGTCTCGCGCGCGTACGCCTCGGCGGCCGCCAGCGTCTCGTCGACGACCGTGCCGTGCAGGATGACCTCCGCCCCGTACTCCCGGGTCGCGGCGACCTTCGGCAGCGGCGCGCCGACCGGCATGAACACCGTGGAGCGCACGCCCAGGAGCGAGGACGCCAGCGCCACGCCCTGCGCGTGGTTGCCCGCGCTGGCGGCTACCACCCCGGCCGCCTTCTCCTCGGGGCGCAGCCCGGCGATGCGTACGTAGGCGCCCCTGAGCTTGAAGGAGCCGGTGCGCTGGAGGTTCTCGCACTTGAGGTGGACCGGGGCGCCGACCAGGTGCGACAGATGCCGGGACCCTTCCATCGCGGTCATCCTGGCGACCCCCGAGAGCATCTTCTGAGCGCCGCGGACGTCATCGAGGATCAGGGGACGAAAGGGGTCAGGCGTACTGAAGCTCATGACCGCAAGTCTCGCAGCTCATGGGCTTGGCGGCCGTTCCGCGCCGGATCCTCCCGGCAGTTGTCCGCAGCTTTGCGCAGGGCCGGTACGCGTACCGGTCCGGCCGCGTACTCTTTCCCCCACCACCCCGACCGCCGCACGAGAGAGCCCCGGCCATGCCCACTACTCAGGACATGACTTCCCATCTCGACCCAGGTCTCCTCGATGCCCTCCAGCACCAGGTGGCCGTCTTCGCGCGCCGCGCGGAGCAGACCCGTCTCGGCGGCGTCGGCCAGGTCCGCAACTCGATGGACCGCGCGGCGTATCTGCTGCTCAACAGGCTCGACCAGGAAGGCCCGATGGGCGTCAAGGCGCTCGCCGCCGGCATGGGCATCGACTCCTCGACCGTCACCCGCCAGGTCGCCCCGCTCGTCGACACGGGCCTGGTGAAACGGACCTCGCACCCGGAGGACGGCCGCGCGGTCGTGCTCCAGCTGTCCCCGCGCGGCCAGACCCGCCTCGAAGAGGTGCGCTCCTCGCGCCGCGAGCTCATGGCGCAGGTGACCGACGGCTGGAGCGAGGAGGAACGCGAGTCCTTCTGCACCCTCCTGACCCGCTTCAACTCCGCTCTTTCGGCACGGCAGTCGGCCGCCCAGGACCCGGCGGCGCCGACCTCTTGACCCGCCGCGCGCACGGGCTTCATATGAGGCCATGCGCGAGCGGCAGACGGAACGGCAGCGCCGCAGCGCCCGCGAGTTCGAGGCGTTCGTGGCGGGCGCGGGGGGCCGGCTGCTGCATGCGGCCACCCTGCTCACCGGCGAGCCGCCCGAGCGCAACGAGCGGGCCCGGCGCCTGCTGACCGCCGCCCTTGCGCGGACGTACGCGCACTGGGACCCCGAGCGCGGCGAGGACCCGTACGACCGCACCCGCCAGGAGCTGGCGGCCAGGTTCGCGAGCACCGCCTGGCGCTACCACCGCCATCGCGACCGGGCGACGGGCGTGCTGGCCCGGCTCACTCCGCAGGAGCGGCTCGTCCTGGTCCTGCGGCTGTACGAGGGCGTCGCCGAGGAGCAGGTCGCCGCGCTGATCGGCCTGCCGTCCGAGCGGGTCCGGGTGATCTGCACGCGCGCGATCGCGACGATGCGCAGCGCCCCCGCGGGCCCCCGGCACCCGCGCCCGCGGACGACCGCGGAGGGGGTGTCATGAGCCTGCCCGACCGCAAGGAGGCGGAGGTCCGCCGCCTCCTGGAGGGCCCGCACCCACCGGTACCGGCCGAACTCGCCCTACGCGCCGCCGAGTCGGGCCTGCGGCTGCTGCGCCGCCGCCGGGCCGCGCGGCGGCTGATGTGGCTGGTGATCGTGGCGGCGGCGGTCGTCTTCGCGGTGTGGGCCTCGCGGGTGCATCCCTGGGTGGCGCCGCCGTCGACGGTGGCGCCACCGGTGGAGGGGTTCTGAGGGGTCCGGGACGCCCGGACCCCCACGTGAACCGTCAGCCCAGCGCCTGCTGGAGGTCGGCCAGCAGGTCGTCCACGTTCTCGATGCCGACCGACAGACGCACCAGGTCGCCCGGCACCTCCAGGGCGGACCCGGCGACGCTGGCGTGCGTCATCCGGCCCGGGTGCTCGATCAGCGACTCGACGCCGCCCAGCGATTCACCGAGCGTGAAGACCTTGGTGCGGGCGCACAGGTCGACCGCCTCCTGCTCGCCGCCGGTGACCCGGAAGGAGATCATGCCGCCGAAGGCGCGCATCTGCTTGGCCGCGACCTCGTGGCCGGGGTGCTCGGGCAGCCCCGGGTAGAGCACCTGCGACACCTTGGGGTGGCGGGTCAGCATCTCCGCGATCTTCCCGGCGTTCTCGCTGTGCCGGTCCATGCGGACGGGCAGCGTCTTGATGCCGCGCAGCACCAGCCAGGAGTCGAACGGCCCGGCGACCGCGCCCATCGCGTTCTGGTGGTACGCCAACTCCTCGCCCAGCTCGGCCGAGTTGGTGACGAGAGCGCCGCCCACGACGTCCGAGTGACCGCCCATGTACTTCGTCAGGGAGTGCACGACGACGTCCGCGCCGAGCGCGAGCGGCTGCTGGAGGTAGGGGCTCGCGAAGGTGTTGTCGACGACCAGCTTGGCCCCGACGTCCTTGGCGACCGCGGCGACGGCCGCGATGTCGGTGATGCCGAGCAGCGGGTTCGAGGGCGTCTCGACCCAGATGGCCTTCGTACGGTCGGTGACCGCGGCGCGCACGGACGCCGGGTCGGAGGTGTCGGCGACCGACCACTCCACGCCCCACCGGGAGACGACCTTGGCGAAGAGACGGAACGTACCGCCGTACGCGTCGTTGGGGATGACCACGTGGTCGCCCGGGGCCAGCAGCGAACGCAGCAGGCAGTCCTCGGCGGCCAGCCCGGACGCGAAGGCGAGCCCGCGGACACCGCCCTCCAGCGCCGCCAGGTTCTCTTCCAGGGCGGTCCGCGTCGGGTTGGCGCTGCGGCTGTACTCGTAGCCGCCGCGCAGCCCGCCGACGCCGTCCTGCTTGTACGTGGAGACCTGGTAGATCGGGGGTACGACCGCACCGGTCAGCGGATCCGCCGTGTTGCCGGCGTGGATCGCGATGGTCTCGAAGCTCTTGTCGAGGTGCTCGTGGCTCATGGTCCAGAGCCTAGTTCGCCGGTGGCGGGGGTGGGTGCGCTCGCCGGTTCCTGAGATCCGGGTCGCCGTCCGGTGAGACCGGGGCCGGGGCCGGGGCCGGGGCCGGGCAGCGGTCGACGGGGGCCCGGCCGGTGCCCGGGTTGGCCAGATGTCAGTGGGGTCTGGTTCGCTTGAGGCATGGAGATTCTCTGGATCCTGATCGCCGTGTGCATGCTGACGATGGCCCTGAGCCCGTGGGTGCGGCGCCGTCGGGCCGGTATCCAGCTGGCCGAGCCGGGCTCGCCCGACGCCGCGGACCCGGCGGAGTACGGGTTCGCGCGCCAGGAGGAGCTGGACGTACGGCTGCCCGGCCCGGACCAGGACCTCCTGGACGTACTGAACGTGGTGCAGGCCACCCAGGAGTGGCGGGCGGCGGCGCAGCTGCTCGCCGGCACGCCCAAGGAGGGCGAGGTGCGCTGGCAGCGCGTCCAGGCCTTCGCGGGCGCTGCCTCGCTGGAGCTGGCGCAGCGCCCCGGCGTGGGCGGCGCCTGGCTGCGCAAGTGGCGCTCCGAGGCCCCCGAGGACGCGGGCGCGGCGCAGGTGCACGCGGAGTTCCTGGTCCAGCAGGCGTGGCGCTCGTCGTCGGCCGGCCAGGACGACTTCCGGATCATCCTGGAGGAGGCCCGCGCGGTCTGCGCGGAGGCGTCGCTGCTGGCCCCGGGCGACCCGATCCCGTACATCGTCGAACTGGCGGTGGCGCGCGGACTGACGTACCCCCACCCGGAGTTCGAGCAGCTCTGGGCCAAGGTGATGGACCGCGCCCCGAACCACATGGGGGCGCATCTGTCCGCCCTCCACTACTGGTGCGAGAAGTGGCACGGCTCGCGCGTGCTGGCGGACGAGTTCGCCACGTCGGCGGCGGCGCGGGCCCCGCACGGCTCGCTGCTGGCCGCGCTGCCGCTGTTCGCGGTGTACGAGCATATGCCCGACATCGTCCTGGTCACGGACTTCCACCGCACGATGGTGGTGAGCCGCGCCCTGGAGGGCGCCCTGCACGCGGTCCACTCGGCCCGCCCCGGCGACCCGGTCCTGGCCCACGTCCGCCATCTGCTGGCGTTCTTCCTGGTCCGCGCGGAGCGCTGGTCGGAGTCGATGGACCAGTTCGTCCACCTGGACGGCTTCGTGGGCGCACTGCCGTGGACGCTGTCCGAGGACCCGGCGGCGGAGTACGCGATATACCGCGCGCTGGCGGTGGCGGGGTACGAGGCGAACGGGGGCAACCCGGCGACGCTGCCGCGCTGAGGCGGGGGCCTGGGGCTTCTCGGGGCCGGGGGAATCCGGCCCAACCCCGGAACGTTGCAAGGGGTGGACCCGAACCGTCGCCGCCACCCCGGCCGAGGAGCCCCAGCATGTTCCTGAACAGTCGCACGCCCGTCCTTCCCAAGCCCGAGGAGGCCCTCAAGGGCCGCCCCGAGCCGGAATTCACCGCCCCCGACCGCCACACGGTCCTGGGCAACCCGCTGCTCGGCCCCTACCCCGAGGGCCTGGAGGTCGCGGACTTCGGCCTGGGCTGCTTCTGGGGAGCCGAGCGCAAGTTCTGGCAGACGGAGGGCGTGTGGACGACCCTGGTCGGCTACCAGGGCGGCTACACGCAGAACCCCACGTACGACGAGGTCTGCTCGGGCCTGACGGGCCACACGGAAGCGGTCCGCGTGGTCTACGACCCGTCGGTCGTCCCCTACGCCGCCCTCCTGAAGCTCTTCTGGGAGTCCCACAACCCCACGCAGGGCTTCCGCCAGGGCAACGACGTGGGCACCCAGTACCGCTCCGCGATCTACACCCACACCGCGCCCCAGGCGTCAGCGGCCACGGCATCCCGCGAGTCCTACCAGAAGGTCCTGACGGCCTCGGGCCACGGCGAGATCACAACGACGATCCTGCCGGCGGAGGGGCGTACGTTCTATGCGGCGGAGCCGTACCACCAGCAGTACCTGGACAAGAACCCTGGCGGGTACTGCGGGATCGGGGGGACGGGGGTCAAGCTAGACGACCCGTTCGAGACGAACTGGGGGGCGTCTTGCCCAACGGGTATCGCTCCTGCGGAGGACTGACCTGGCTGGGTGCCCGCCGGACTGCCACGGTCAGCTCGCTCTGCGACCGATCACGGAAAGGTGAGCGCGGGCCGACTCCGAGAAGCTATCCAAGATCGCCTTGCCCTTGGCGGCCGTGGCCAATGACGGCTGGCCGATGATCCCGTTCGTGGTGTACCCGGCCATGCCCAGGGTGAGCAGGTTCGGGCGGCTGGGGGCCGAGTGGTCGTCCTGTTCGATGCCGTCGTGGACCAAGTGGGGCGCGCCGTGGAGGAGTAGGGAGACCTCGAACTCTCCGCCGTGCATGTCCTCGGCTCCGGTGCTCTCCAGTCCGGCGTCCGCGCGGGCGCGGGCCCGGTCCTCCGAGACGGGGAACAGGGCGACTCGCGGGCCGTCGACGTTCAGCTCCTGGGCGACGTTGGACAGGACGTAGTTGCCGCCGTGCCCGTTGACGATCAGCAGGCCGGGGACACCGGACGCCTTCAGTGATCGCCAGATGTCGTTGACCATGGCGTACAGGGTGGCCGCGCTGATGCTGACCGTGCCCGGCATGGCCGCGTGCTCGTGGGAGCAGGAGACCGTGATCGGCGGCAGGAGGAACAGGTCGTGATCGTCCGCGATCCGCTTCGCGATCAGACAGGCGATCGCTGTGTCCGTGATCAGTGGGAGATGGTCGCCGTGCTGCTCGAAGCTCCCCACGGGGAGGACTGCGACGGCCGGTCCTCTGTTGCGCTCGTCTCCGGACGTCGCCTGCGTGATCAGTTCGTCCATGCCCCCAGCTTCCCTCATCGTCTGCGGTCCGACTAGGTAGCGAGTCGGTCGCGAACGATCTCAAAGCGCTCGATGAACGTCGCCACGGCGGGTACGTTCCGCTGCGGCCCGGCAGCGCGAATCACTGCCTCCAACTCGGTGAGCGTCCTTGCCGACCCGGTCTGGGTGACGATCGCGAGAGCCTTCGTGGCGGCCTTCGCGCCCTGCTCGGGCTCACCGGCTTTGGCGTACGCACGAGCGAGCCGCGCGAGATAGACACCTCGATCGTTCCGGTAGATCTGCGGCAGTGCAGCGATCTCGTCCTCGAAGAGCTGGACGGCACGCAGGGGTTCACCTAGATCGATCCAGCAGTTCGCCCGCTGGATTTCGATGTACGTCGGGGTGCAGTACGAGGTGTCGAGCCTGGTCGGCGGGTCGTTCTCGGTGGACTGCGACGCGTACTCGTGTGCCTCGTCGAACTTCGCGAGCGCTGCTCTGGGGTTGCGCTGCAACGCGTAGCCCGTGGCCTCTTGTTGAACGGCCAGGGCGGTGATTCCCGACGTCAGGTTCGGCACTCGCTGAGCCGCGCGCGCCAATCCGATCGCCCGTTCGGCATTCGCCTGTGAGGCGGCCTGGTGGCTCTTCCTGAAGAGTACGTACGACTGCATGTGATCGTCGGCCGCCTCCTGGGCCCATTCCATTGACCGGTCCGACCAATATCCGGCTACGGGGAAATCTCCGAGATCCTGGTACAGCCAGCCGAGGAATTCAGCGATCCGGCTCCCGAGCCGCAGCAACTCGTCCCGGGTTGAACCATTGGCGTCCCGTAACAGGCGGTCGATCGTCTGTGCATGGTGGACGACCGTGGAAAGTGGTTGACGTGCGCCGAAGTAGTTGGCGCTCTTGTAGTGCAGCGGGAGTTGGCTCTCGATGAGAGTCGTAGCGAACTGAGGGTCCGTGATGTCCTCGCCCGGTGACGCCACCCAGAGCTCGTCCGGCGTCGGGGCCAGACTGGAATCACCGGCTGTCAACGACGCGGTCAGTGAGGCCCGTTCGTCTCCCTCCCACCCCCGCCGCATGAGGCCGAGCATGTGGCCGGGGATGTGCAGGCCGTCGGCAACCCGCTCGATCACCGCTATGTCCTTGATAACCCGCTGCCCCTTGATCACCTCGCCTACGCGGCTCGGCGTCAGCTCGCAGCGACGCGCGATGAGAGCAGGGTAGACACCGGCCCGCTTCACCAATTTGAAGATCTCTGAGAAGTCGCGTTCACGGCAGGCTTCGATCATCTCGACGTCATTCAATAAGCGCGCCGGGAGATCTTGTGATGCCTCGGGCTTGGACATGAGCGACGCTCCGGGATCGGCTCCGTGGATCGCTGTGGCGTGTCCCAGTGATGTTACCCACCGTGGGTAATCGCGCTGAGGTCGTTCGGGCGATTGCGCGCCGCAACTCTGGGTCCATGAAGACGAATGCGGCAGTGACGAACGGGACGACGGTGGTTCGCCGTTGGGCCCGTAGCGCTCGCAGCGTCGGTAGGGCGCGGTCCGTGCTACGGGAAACGCTGGCCGGTTGGGACCTGGGTGCCGTCGAAGACACGGCGTTGGTGGTGCTTTCCGAGCTGGTCACCAATGCGGTCCGGCACACGCATGTGCCACTTGGGAGCCAGATCCAGACGCGGTATCAGCGTGAAGGAGACGGCGTCCGCATCGAGGTCCATGACGCGGACAACGAGCTTCCCGCAGCGCGCGTACCGGGAGAGACCGGTGGATGGGGACTCATCCTCGTCGACAGCCTCGCCGCTCGCTGGGGGGTCGACGACCGTGACGGGATCGGCAAATCGGTGTGGGCCGTGGTCAACGCGGCAGGGGGTGAAGCCTGATGGCCCGGGTGGCTGCGCTGCGGGTTCAACGGGGTGACTTGGTCCACACACACGGCCAGTGGCGAGAGGTCAAGGCGGTCCGCGCTGACCGACAGCGCTCCAGCGGGTCACAGGTGGTGGTGCTCTTCCGCTCCGGCCCGGCGCTACGGGTGAAGGCCAGTGACGTGCTGATGGTGAACCGGGGCGGCCGGGCTGCGCGCGGGAAACCGAGAAGGGGGCGGCCATGACGACTCCTCGGGCGATTTGGCGCTTCGCGGACTGGGCGTTGCAGCTCGACACCTCGGGTAGCGGGCCGATCTTCGAGAGTCAGTGCACGACGTGCAACGACTCGTCCGAAGCCTCGGACGGCAAGGAAGTCCCCGAAGTGTGGTGCCTGCGGCACGCGGGCGCTACCGGCCACACCGGATTCCGGGCCGTGACGACTTCGTACTTCAGGGCGAAGTTACTGGAGCAGGACGGGGCAGGCTGATGCGACAGCGCCTGTTCGCCTTGGGATCGTCATCTTCTGGATCACTGTCTATGTGCCGTTGGCGGTGATCAGCGATCCGTTTTTGCACGGTTGATAACTTCCGGCCTTCGTAGGCCGGAAGCGGGCCGGGCCACCCCATTGCCCTGGTAAGCGAAGGGTGGCCCGGCTGGGGACACTGCGGCCCCCGGTGCCAGATGGTATCCGGGGCCGTTGTGCTGCGCTTCTGTCTTGGCACACAAGGGAGTTGATCAGGTACTACCCGAGACCGGACAGAGGTGGACTGTCGTGAACGGCATGGAGGGCGAGGGGCTGTACGACGGCCTGGACGCGGTGGAGATGGACGTCGGGCTGTGGTCGCCGGGCGTGGACTACCTGTCCGGCTGGCGCGAGGCGCGTAAGGCGGCGGACCGGTTGAACCGTGCGCTGCTGGCGGCGGGCTTCGAGCTGTCGCAGCTGCGGGCGACTGCGGCGACGGCTGGGGACGGGCGTGGGGTGGTGCGGGTGGCGGGCTGGCCGGTGGCGGTGGACCGGCTCGCGGCGCTCCTGGAGGCGGCTGCCGCGCGTGACGGCGGCGCGCTGTGAGGGGTGTTCTGCCTGGTGGGTGGTGCGCGTGGGCACGTCGCCGGCCGGAGAGACTTTGGGCGGTAGCTGCCATGGGGCGAGTGAACAGGGGGCCCTACGCTGGCCCGGCGAATCGGGCGGGCACCTGCCCTGCCCGCTGTTGTGCCCGATGGGCCCCCTGTTCTTCGAGGCTCGCCCCATGGGAGCTGCCTAAAGTCTCGGAGGCCGTCGACCCCCAGCCCCGTGGACACCGGCCCTCGTCGGCCGGTCGACGCCTTGCGGCCTTGGGTACGTGGTGCGGGGCGTCGGGCGTCCGGCCGGGACCGGCGGTCACGCCGCATGCCCGGCCGGGGCGGCCGGGCGGCCCGGCGCGCCGCAGGCGCGCCCTTGAGGAAGTGAAGACTGTTTCGACCGATGGCCGTTGGCACTCAGGTGCGGGTGCGCCGGGCGGGCTGCTGGTCGGCGGTGATCTTGTAGGCGAGTTCGGCCCGGTCGGCGCCGACGCGGAGTTCTTCGAGGAGCAGGGGGCGGTCGTCGGTGCCGTGCGTGACGCGGCTGGTGTGCAGGACCGGCGTGGCGTCGGGCAGGCGCAGGGCGGCGCGTTCGTCGGGCAGGGGCATGCGGGCGCGTACCGTCTCGGACCACCACAGCTTGTGCCCGGCCTTGGTGAGCAGCGCGTAGATCGCCTCCGGGGGTGTGTCCGGTGCCTCAGCCAGGCCAGGGGTCGCCTCGGCGGTCGTGAAGGGGATCAAGGTGCGGTGCATCATGCGCGTGCCGGTGGCCGGGTCGGTCAGCAGTCGGTCGCAGCCGAAGAGCGCTTCTTCCTCGGCCAGTCCGAGCGGACGGCCGGTGGTCTTGGTGGTGTGGGAGCGGTAGACGGTCGGCTCGTCGACTGCCTCCCACTCGGTGTCGTCGTGGGTGGTGAACCGTCCGCCGGTCGTGCGGCTGATCCGGCGCTCGATCGTGAGGGCGGGCAGGCCACTGGAGCGGACGAAGCTGCCCTTGCCGTGCCGGACGTCGATCAGCCCTTCCGCGCGCAGGGCGGCGACGGCGTTGCGGACGGTCGGCCGGGAAACCCGGTAGCGCGCCATGAGCTGGGACTCGGAGGGGAGCGGGGCTTCGGGCTCGAACTCGCCGGACAGGATCGCTTCGCGGATGGCGGCGGCGACCTGCTGGTAGAGGGCTCCGGGGCGCTGCATCTCGCTCATCTGGACACCTTTGTCGTGGGTGTGGTGGGGACGTAGGCACGTCGCACGCGCGACATCACTCGTCAGCATAAGTACTTGCCCAACTCCCGTACAGGGGCGCATAGTTCCAACTCGTTAGGACAAGTGACGTCAGCATGAGGCTGGCGTCGTGAGCGGCCTGGGAGGCCAAGATCATGCAGTCCATTCCCGTGGACACGACACGACTGGGCGTACTGCGGTGCGCCATCGCACCTGAGAAGAAGATCGCCAACTCCGAGACCGGGGAGGTGAAGACGGACCGTGACGGCAACCCGATGTACACCGTGGCCGTCACGGTCCGCCAGGACGCCCGCCGCATATCGGTGATCGAGATCGCCGTGAGCGGCGAGCCGCGCGGCATCGAGGAAGGAATGATCGTCAAGGTCACCGGACTGATCGCGTTCGCCTGGTCGATGGGCGACCGGCACGGCATCAGCTTCCGCGCCGACGCGATCACTCCCGCCCCGGCGGCCTTACCGAAGGCGGGCGGTGCGTGATGGGGGCCATCCTGCTCGCGCTGGCACTCGCCGCACTCGCCTGGTCCCTCGTCCTGGGCGACCTGCTGCGCCGGACCCGTCCGGCCTGGCACTGGTACGTCACCGGCTACCCCGTGACCTGCTGCCGGGTGGTCTTCACCTGGCGCAAGGTCGCGATGCTCAACGACCTGTCCGTCTCGCGGCGCCCGCCACGCGGACTGGTCGGGGACCTGGTGGTCAAGGGCGATCCGCTGCGGCCCATCACACCCCGGATCTCCTTTCCCCGGGCCACCCTCATGGGCCTGTCGGTGATCGTTCGCCTGCATCCGGGGCAGACCCCGGCCACGTACATGAAGGCGGCCGACGCGCTCATGCACGCGTGGAAGGTCCACGCGGTACGGGTCACCTCCCCCGAACGCGGCCTGGTGCTGCTGACCGCGACGGCCAGTGACCCGCTGGAGCGGCCGGGCCCGGCGACCGCGCCCGCCGTGCTGCTGTCGGCGCTGATCGGTGCCCTGGAGAGCGGTGGCGCCTGGGTCATGGACCTGCGGCTGGTGCCGCACTGGCTCATCACCGGCGCCACCCGGTCCGGGAAGTCCACGCTGCTGGCCCGGCTGATCACGCAGTTCGCCCCGCAGCCGGTCGCCCTGGTCGGCATCGACTGCAAGGGCGGCATGGAACTGGGCCTGTTCTCACCCCGGCTCAGCGCCCTGACCACGTGCCGACGTGAGGCGGTCGCCGTGCTGGCCGCGCTCGTGACCGACATGCACGAGCGGATGCTGATCTGCCGGGCGGCCGGGGTCCGCTCGATCTGGGAGCTGCCCGACAAGCTGCGGCCGGTACCGGTCGTCGTGATCGTCGACGAACTCGCGGAGCTGTACCTCTCGGACGGCACCCGCCAGAGCAAGACCGAGGCGGAGCAGTGCTCCGTCCTGCTGCTGCGCATCGCCCAACTCGGGGCCGCGCTCGGCCTGCACCTGGTGGTCGCCGGACAGCGGGTGGGCTCCGACCTCGGCCCCGGAGTGACGGCGCTGCGGGCGCAGCTCGGTGGCCGGGTCTGCCACCGGGTCAACGACCCCGGCACGGCGGAGATGACCCTGGGTGATCTCAACAAGGACGCCGTGGCCGTCGCCCAGTCGATCACCCCAGCAGAGCAGGGGGTGGCCGTGTGCACCGGCCCGGACGGCGGCTGGTCCCGGGCCCGCTCGCACCTCACGCCGACCGAGGAAGCCACCGCGACCGCACGCAAGTACGCGGCCATGACACCCCACCTGCCCGCCTTCGACCGCGCCCTCGCGGCGCAGGCAGGGGGCGAGCAGTGATCAGCGAATCGGCGGCACTGCCGCTCGTCGTGGTCTTCGGGATCATCTCCGTCCTGCTGGTGCGCTCGCGCGACGTGCGCCCCTGGGAAGCCGTCTGCATCGGCCTGTTCGGCATGTACCTGGGCCAGACCCCGGTCCTGTTCACCATCGACGGACTCGTGAGCTGGTTCCTTAACGGCTTCACCTCCCCCTGACCCGAGCAGAAAGGACGCACATCATGCCCATGAACCGCGTGCGCTGCCCCGCCTGCAAGGGCGAGGGGGCACGCACCACCTGGACCGGACGGCGTCGGCGCTGCCGCGTCTGCCGGGGCACCGGCACCATCCGCTGAACCACCCGAACTGATCACCACGGAGGCCCGCATGGACCACACCACCCCGCCCACCATCCACCCGGCCGCTGCGGCGGCCCCCTGCGGAAGGTCCCCGCCATCACAGCCGACCTCACCCCGGCCGACCGGCGCGCCCACCTCAACCGTGCGGCGCGCCTGCGTCAGCTCACCGACACCGACCGCGACGCGATACGCCTCGCCCAAGACCCCCAGTTCACCCGCTGGCTCGACCAAGTACGCGCCACCGGCGGCTGCGCCCACCCCATCCACCTCTCCGGCCACACGACCACATGGGACGAAGCGACCGGCGAGTGCCTGCACCACTACGACACCCGCACCGAACCCGGCGGACGCCTCCTGATCCGCTGCCGCAACCGTCGTGCGAGCGTCTGCGCCCCGTGCTCCCGCCTCCACGCGGGCGACACCTTCCACCTCGTCCGCGCGGGCCTGGTCGGCGGCAAGAACGTTCCCCCGGCGGTCCGCGACCGGCCCCGCCTCTTCATCACCCTGACCGCCCCGTCCTTCGGCCCCGTCCACCGGGCGGGCGAACGATGCCGACCGCGCCGCGACGGCGGCACCTGCGAACACGGGCGCCCCCTCGGCTGCGGCGCCCTCCACGACACGGACGCTCCCCAGGTCGGCCAACCCCTCTGCACCGACTGCTACGACTACCCGGCGCACGTGCTCTGGCACGCGCACGCGGGGATGCTGTGGGACCGGTTCACCCGCGCCGTCCGGCGCCACCTCGCCACCTCGGCCGGGCTCGTACAGTCCCACTTCCCGCAGCACGCCCGGCTGTCCTTCGCCTGCGTCGCCGAGTACCAGAAGCGCGCCGCCGTCCACGTCCACGCCGTCGTCCGCCTCGACGGCCCCGCCGGACCGAGCGACGAACCCCCGCCCTGGGGCACCGCCGACCGCCTGGCCGACGCCGTGCGAGCCTCCGCCCACCGGGTCGTCGTCCGCACCCCCTACAGCCCGGCCACCGGCCAACTCGCCCTGCGCTGGGGTATCCAGATCGACGTCCGCCCGCTACGCGCCGACGGCGGCGGACCAGACGATGACGCGGTGGCCGCGTACATCGCGAAGTACGTCACCAAGAGCGCCAGCGACACCGGCGCCGGAACCGACTACCGGCTCACCACCCGGCACGACATCGACACGGCCCACGTCACCGGCCACGTCCGCACCCTCATGCGCACCTGCTGGCGCCTCGGCACCCTCCCCGAATACGCACCCCTGCGCCTGCGCCCCTGGACCCACACCCTCGGCTACCGAGGCCACATCCTCACCAAATCCCGCGCCTACTCCACCACCTACACCGCCCTACGCGCAGACCGCGCCGAACATCAGGGGCATGGCGACGCGCCCGGCGCGATCACCGATGCCCACTGGCGCTACACCGGCTCCGGCCACACCCCCGGCGCCGCCCTCATCGCGTCGGGCATCGCAGAGGACTTGGCCACGAGCCGGGAAACGGCACGGGATGCCATCGGCGGACCGGCTAGGGGCGCCCTTGGTGCCGGATGAGCTCAGGGAGCGAGTCACCGCCTCTCGTGCCCGGCAAGGGCTTCCGCCGGTGATCGAGGACCTTGCCGTGATCGAGAAAGTCGCACAGGTCTTCACGCTCATCGCCCCCGTCCAGCCCGCCGAGGCCGACTGCGCTACGCGACCCAGTCGAAAACGAAACGGTCAGGGTCCCACCGCTTGCGCGGGTTCGCCGGACGAACCTCGATCGACCGGACGCACGCCTTGATGATCGCCCGCCGCTGGGAGTTGTTCATCTTCTTCCAACGAGCCTGCATGTCCACGAAGGTGCCGACAAACCCCATGAGCACAGCCACCCGGGAGACCTTCGACAGCTTCGCGCGGTTCCGCTCCAACCGCTCCTCGATCGGTTCGCGCGCGATCATCCACTCCTTACGGCTGATGCGCCGCTCCCCCATATCCCGGGCCAGTTCTTCGAGTTCCTGCTCATCGGTCCGGATCTCGTCGTACAGGTCGTTGCCTGCTGTGTCCTGCCCCCGCAGTCGCTCCATGAGGGCGCCCGACTCCAGGGCGGCGAGCACCATGTCCCGGATGTGATCGTCCGTACGCTCGGTGTTGGTGGCCGTACCGGCGCAGGCGTCTGTGCCAGGGGTGTTGGGGCAGACGTAGCGCCGAACTCCGCTCCTCGGGCGGCCGATCATCCCCCACCCGCACGGCTTGCCGTCCGCCTTGGGCTTCCCGCAGCGGAGTACACCGGAGAGCAGGTAGCTTCGCCTCGTCGAGCCCTCGATAGTCGTCCGGCGAGCCGGGTCGCTCAGGACCCTGCGCACCCGGTCCGAGTCCTCATGGCTGATGATCCCCGGCCATACCGCATCGGCGACGATCTCCCCCAGTAAGGGCCGGGTACTCTCCCACGAACTACGCGGCGTGTGCTCCCGGCGCCCGCTGATCCGGGCCGATGCCAGCAAGCGGCGTAACCCGCTCGGCTTCCACGACTTGCCCGCCGCACTGACGATCTTCCGCTCCTGCCAGTCCCGGCAGATGCTCGCCAGGCTCTCGTTCGCCAGTACGCGCCGTACTCCCTCGCATATGTATTCGGCCTCGCTCTCCCGGATCGTCAACCGGTCGTCCTCGTAGCCGAACGGCCGCTTCCCGCCTCCGGCAACCTTGCCCGCCTCGGCGGCCTGGCGCCTCTGCCGCTTCTGCCGCTCGGACTTGTGCTCCGCCTCGTGTCGCGCGGCAGCCCCCAGCATGCGCGCGATCATGCGACCGGTCGGCGTTGCCAAGTCGATCTCACCCGTGACAGTGGCCAGTTCGAGGCCGCACCGGTCCGCGAGATCAATGACGTCTTCCAGTTCGCGGGGAGATCGGGTAAGACGGTCGACGTGCCAGCAGACGACCGCGTCGACCACGCCCCCGTTGATGTCCCCCAACAGCTCCTGCCACTTCGGCCGGGGAGCTCCCGAGTACGCGCTGACGTCGTTGTCCGGGTAGACGGCCACCACGTCCCACCCCTTGCGCGCACACAGCGCCCGGCAGTCCTCCTCCTGGCGCGCGACGCCAAGTCCAGCGCCGCCCCTGTCCTGACTGATCCGAACATAGATTCCGGCTCGTCGCGTCATGGGTCACATTGCTACACCCTCGTAGGGACGGGGGTTTCCTGCCCGATCGGGGTCGCTCCGGCCGACGACAAGTGAGCTTGGACCTGATCCCCGAACTGCTGGCGAGGCTGTGGCGGGAACGGTGACTAGTAGGTCCACCCGGCGCCCACACCCTCCGCAACGCATACGCAGACCGCTAGGCGCGCCTCCCCACCCTCCCTGCCTCGAAGCTCTCCCCCGAGTCCGAGAACGAATACGCGATCGGCGCTTGCGTCAGCCGTCTTAGAGCCGCTTTCGGCCATAGCGCCTGATGAGACCACGATCTCATCGTCTCCCTCGCCACCATTACAAACATGGCGTCTTCGGGGGCGAGGGGCAGTCGACTCGGTGGCTTGGGACAGTGGTGGGGAGTCCTAGCCGGTGCTCTACTCATCGCGGCATGGATCAATGGCACGGCTGGCCCGGCCGTGATCATCGCCCTGTCCGTCGTCGTACTTGCCTGGTCGTTCTTTCAAGCCCCAGTTACCTGCGGGGCGCCGGTCAGAGGAAGGAACGATGGCTGCCGCAATAACGCGACGGGGCTCCTCATGGGCTGCCACATCCGCCAGCATCGGTGGCAGAAACTCAGGATGCTCATTGAGCGTTTTCAGTGTGCCCACTGATCGGGTGATGCAGGCGGTCGCGCAACGCACAGGGCTCCCGCGCCGTTGAGGGAGGCGTTCGAAGTCTCAA